>CAZEVB010000020.1:0-10532 GCA_964515835.1 uncultured archaeon
TAAAGTCCTTGAAATAGCTAACAACCTCCTTGCCTGATTGGCTTTAAAAATTTAATTCCACTTAATTCTTCTCATGACAAAAGCAGATTTTGTTGAGATAGCAGAAAAGTGGCAGGAACGCTGGGAAAAAGACAAAGTCTTCTTATCCAAAAGAGACTCTGACAAAGAGAAATATTATGTCCTTGAAATGTTTCCCTATCCCTCTGGAAAACTCCATATGGGTCACGTGAGAAATTACTCTATCGGCGATTCCCTGGCAAGGTTCAAGAGAATGCAGGGCTATAACGTAATTTATCCGATGGGTTATGATGCCTTTGGCTTGCCTGCAGAGAATGCTGCAATCCAGAGTGGTGCAGATCCTGCAGAATGGACTTACTCGAGAATAGAGGACATGAAGAAACAGCAAAAAGAACTCGGCTTCAGTTATGATTGGAGCAGGGAAGTCAAGACCTGTTCAAAGGATTATTACAAGTGGAACCAGTGGATATTTAAAAAGTTTTTTGAGAAAGGTCTGGCTTACAAAAAAAAAGCCCCTGTCAACTGGTGTCCTGAATGCAACACTGTCCTTGCCAACGAACAGGTCAAAGACGGAACCTGCTGGCGCTGTCACAGTGTAGTTCAGGAAAAAGAACTAGAACAATGGTTCCTGAAGATAACTGATTATGCTGATGAATTACTTGAAGGAATAGACAAACTGGCTGAGTGGCCGGAAAGCGTAAGGCTAATGCAAAAAAACTGGATTGGAAAGAGTCACGGTGTTGACATTAACTTTAAACTCGAGGGAACTAATGAGCTCCTTCCTACTTACACAACCAGATGCGACACAATCTTTAGTGTTACTTTTTTAGCTATTGCACCTGAACACCCGATGATTTCTGATTTGGTTAAAGGAACAGGTTTAGAAGAGCAGGTAAAAGAGTTTGTAAAAGAAACAAAAAGACAGAGCATGATTGACAGACAGAATGAAGAAAAAGAAAAGTCGGGTGTCTTTACAGGCAAGTACGCTATTAATCCAGTCAACAACGAAAGAATCCCGATTTTTATTGCCAACTTTGCCTTGATGTACGGTTCAGGAATAGTAATGTGTGATGCTCACGACAAGCGAGACTTCAGATTCGCAAGAAAATATGATATTCCATTAAAGTTTGTTATAAGCAAAGACGGAAAACAAACAAATCCTGCTGATTATACTGATGCTTACACTGATGACGGAATCCTTTTTGATTCTGGTGAATTCAGCGGCATGTCTAACCATGAAGCCCTGCCAAAAATGGCCGAGTGGTTAGAGAAGAACAAGATGGGGAAAAGAACCATTAACTACAAACTCAGGGACTGGTTAATTTCCCGCCAGCGTTTCTGGGGAACACCAATCCCGATGCTTTACTGCGAGAAATGCGGAATTGTTCCTGTTCCTGATGAACAACTGCCTGTAGAACTCCCTGACAAAGCAAAGTTCACTGGCTTAGGAAACCCAGTAGAAACAGTATTTGATTTTGTTAATACTTCATGCCCTAAGTGCGGTGGTCCTGCAAAAAGAGAGACAGACACTATGGACACTTTCTTTGATTCCTGCTGGTACTTTTTGAGGTACTGCTCGCCAAAAGAAGATACCCTGCCATTTGACAAAAAAGAAGCAACTTACTGGATGCCTGTTGACCAGTATATTGGGGGAATAGAACACGCTGTCCTTCATTTGCTTTACGCGAGGTTCTTCTGCAAAGGACTCCGTGACTTAGGTTTAGTTAACTTTGACGAGCCATTCCTGCGTTTACTTGCACAGGGAATGGTTCTCAAGGACGGAACAAAAATGTCCAAGAGCATAGGCAATACTGTTGACCCCTCAGAAATCATTGACAAACACGGTCCAGACACTGCAAGAGTATTCATCCTGTTTGCGGCCCTACCAACCAAAGAATTAGAGTGGAGTGATGAAGGCGTAGCATCAACCCACAGATTCCTTGTGAGATTATTTAGGTTAGTGAATGACAACCTAAGCGAAATTTCTTTAGCCGACCCTAAACTTGACTCTGACTATAATAAGTTAATTGTCAGCAAAACAAACCGCGCAATAAAAAAAGTAACAGGGCACATGAATAACTTTGAATTCAATTACGCGATCTCAAAATTAGTTTCCCTGATGGACGACCTTTACAGGTACAAGGATAACATCTCAAAAGAAGCCTTTGGTTATGCAGTTGAGAGGCTCCTGTTAATGTTTGCTCCTTTTGCCCCGCACATTGCAGAGGAACTCTGGGAGAGAATAGGCAAGACCTCCATGATTGTCAAAGAATCCTGGCCGGAGCCGGAAGAAAAACTCATTGACCTAGCAATTGAGAATGCAGAATCCCTGCTTGGTACAGTGCGGGAAGACATCATCAGGATAAAGGAACTCGCAAAAATGGACAAGCCAAAAAGAATAGTTGTTTACACTGCGCCTCCTTGGAAATGGAAAGGAGTTTCTCTTGTAAGAGAAGCAGTCGGAGAAAAACCCGACATGGGAACAGCAATGAAGGCTCTTATGGCTGACTCTGAAATGAAGTCAAAGGGAAAGGCAATACAGGAGTTTGTGAAAAGAATAATACCGAAATTAGGTGACTACAAGGAAGCAGAAGAGTTTGACGAGTACGCCTCACTAAGTTCTTTCAAGAACCTGCTTGAAAAACAATTCTCCTGCACAGTAAGCATAGAGTCCGCAGAAAAACCAGAGTATGACCCCGCAAACAAAGCAAAGAATGCTCTGCCTCTGAAGCCAGCTATTTTTATGGAATAACTATTTCTTCTTGAATGCTGACCGAGGAAATTCTTTCAGCATTATTGAGGCAATAATTATGTCTTTTTTTGAGCTAGATAAGTCAGTCACATAAGTGTAAAATGATTCTCCTGCTCTTGGTTTAATTCCGACATACCTTGAAAAAGAAGTCAAATCCCCTGAAAAAGTTTTTTCTGCCTGTCTGGCAAGTACTTCAGGCTTTAAAGAAAATAATTTTCTGCTTCTCTTTATCATTTGTTTCTCAAGCGGGTTTTGTTTTCGAGACTCTGCTTTTTTTCTTCTAATATTAATTCTCTGGCTTTTTGGTTTCTTCTTACCTTGACCCATTTTTGGACGGTTTGTTTTTGTTAAAGGCATATTACATTTCCTCAAGCACATCTATGTTAAGCAGATTTAAACCGTTCTTTATTGTCTGTGCAGTTGCATAAACCAGTGCAAGTCTTGCTTCTTTTGTTTTTTCTTCTGCCTGCAAAACATTTTGTGAGTGATAAAAGTGGTTGAACACTGAACTAATTTCAAGAAGGAACTGGCATATTTTTTCGGGAGCAAGTTTTCTTCCTGCTTCCTCAACAACATCCTTGAAAACAGCAATCTGCTTGACAACCTCTTTCTCATCTTCATTAGCGAGAAGTCCGAGATCAGCTTTCTTCAGTTTGTTCACGTCCTTTTCTCTGACTCCTGCTTTCTTAAGAATGCTTTTTGCCCGCGCGTACGAGTACTGCACATAAGGACCTGTTTCACCGTCAAAGGAAACAGAGTTCTTTATGTCAAACAATATGCTCTTGTTTGTGTCTGTTTTTAGCATGAAGAACTTTATTGCAGCCAATCCAATTACTGATGCCCGTTTCTTTTTTTCTTTTTCACTCTGCTTAGGGTATCTTTTCTTTACTTCTGCTAAAGCAGCGTCCTCTGCTTTTGCAATCAATTCATCAGCGTCAACAACTTTTCCTTCTCTGCTTTTCAGTCTTCCTTCAGGCAGATAAATCATTTCATAGCTAAGGTGCCTGCAGTTCTTTGCCCACTTAAAACCGAGTAACTCAAAGATCTTGAATAACTGCCGGAAGTATAGTTTGTGGTCTGCACCGACAACCCAGATGCTCTCGTCTATTTTGTAATGCTCAAACTTGTGTTTAGTCATTGCCAAATCATTCGTAATGTAAATAGATGTCCCGTCCTTTCTCAAAACAACCTTATCAGGCAAACCATATTTCTTGAGCTTTGCAGTGATTGCTTCATCTTCCTCAAAAACACCTTTTTTCAGACCAGTCTCAATGATTGGTTTTGCTTTATCATAAAACTGGCTCTCCCTCAAGATAACATCAAACTCACTACCAAATTTTTTGTAAGTTTCCTTGAAACCGTCAGTTCCCCATTTGTCCATTTTCTTCCAAAGTGCTCTTACTTCTTTGTCTCCTTTCTCCCACTTATCTAACATAGAAATTGCTTCTTCTACTAACGCAGGATTTTCTTTTTCTTTTTGTGCAAACATCACGTAATACTTTCCGACAAAATGGTCTCCCTTCATTTTGCTGCTCTCAGGTGTACTTCCTTTTCCCCATTTCTTGTAGGCAATCATACTCTTGCAGATGTGTGCTCCCCTGTCGCTGAACAAACCCGCTTTCACAACATTTGCCCCGTTAAAAGCAACTATCTTGCTGGCAGCCATTCCAGTAGAATCATTCCTTAAGTGCCCGACATGTAAGGGCTTGTTGGTGTTCGGTCCGGAATATTCAATCATAACTTTTTTCTTTATATTCTTGTTGCTACCATAATCTTCTTTTTTCTCAAGAACCTCTGCAATAACATTCTCTGCCAGAGAACCTTCTTCAACAAAAAAATTGAGGTATGGACCGACAGTCTTTGCCTGTTTGATTCCTTTAGGAATCCTTATCTTTGCATTAATATCTGCAGAAATCTCGTTAGGGCTCTTCTTTAGTTCCTTTGCAAACAAAAAGCACGGGAATGCATAATCACCAAGTTCTTTTTGCGGAGGAATCTCTAACATGTTCTCTATTTCTGTTTCCTTTTTATTCAGGACTTTTGCTATTTCCTTTGCAATCAGCTTCCTGTAATCCATGAATAATAAAAGCAAAACAAAGCATTAAATCCTTTGCTTAACGAATTTTCCTTATGGCAAATGAAGTACAGGACTTTTACGAATCCTTTCCGTTTCCGAGCAAGAAAATTCCCTCAAAAAAGGACCTTTATTCAAATGCTGTTTGGGTAACCAAGTTGATCGGAAAAAAGCCGACTGACTTTAAGAAAGGCGAGAAGGTCCTTGAGGCTGGCTGTGGAACAGGAGAATTCTCGTGCGGGTTTGCTCTCGGCAATGCAGAAGTCCTCGGCATAGACCTGAGTGCTTCTTCCATAACTCGCGCAAAAGAGCTCGCCAAAAGATTTAACTTGACTGGCATCACTTTCAAACAAATGAATATCCTTGAAAACAATCTCCCTGAAAAATCATTCGACTACATCTTCAGCATGGGTGTCCTGCACCACAACAAATACCCAAAAAAAGCTTTCATTGAATTAGTTAAACTCCTCAAACCAGGTGGCTGCATTGTCATAGGCTTGTACAACAGTTACGGTCGGTTGTCTGTTTCTTTCAGAAGAGTTATCCTGTCCTTGTTTGCAGGGAAGAATCCTGAAAAAAGAATTATTCTGGCAAACAAGTTATTCTGTGCAGACAAACCAATCACAAAACAGAGAAGAATCTGGATGATGGACAAGTACTGCCACCCACTTGAAAAAAGCATTTCTTTTGAGGAAGTCCTTTCATGGTTTGCAGAGAACAACATTGAATTCGTTTCCTCTCTGCCGAAAGTCCGGTCAGCCAATAAGTTAAACCTTGTTTTTGAGCAAATCGCTTGGTTCTTGAAAGGGAAGAGCTTTTTTACTGTTGCAGGAAAAATGAAATAATAACAACTAAAACACACATTTATATTAAAAAAAACCACATATATAAAGATGATTAACCTCGTTGTTGCGGTAGTTCTGGCGCTGATTGGTGCGCTTCTTTCTTACATGGGTTACAAGGCAAAGTTCGAGATGCCTTACAAGCCAAACTTTATTCTTCTCGGAATCGGAATTATCCTGATTCTTGGTGGAATAGTTATGTTTGTTAATCCTTTTGCGCAGGGGGATGAAAACATTAATCCGGGGGATATCAAACCGGGTGACTATGAGGAAGGAAAAGTATTTTTTCAGGCAGACGTGATTTCAGCTATTGAGGAGTGCGAAAACCTTTATTGTTTCAGGGTTAATGTCAATTCAGTTGCAAGAGGCACTCTTGATACTCGGAATAACCTGTTAATAAAGACCGACTTGCTGATATTGTTCAATGAGGACTTGGTTGAGATCAAAGGAATAAAAAAAGAGGATTATGTGTTTGCTTCTGCGAGTGACATAATACAGGTATATCCGATGGATCTGGAGGCAATGGAATGAAAAAACTTTTCTTTCTGTTCACGATTCTTATTCTTTCGTCTTTTGTTTATGCTGTGTGCGTGCCCTCAGGTTCAGATTACTGCGGAGAAATACAAAACTATACTATAACTAATTCTTCTGGTACTGAGACAACCACTTTTAATGAAGGTGAAGAACTTTACATGCACTTCGATGTCGTCAATATCGGCGCTAATCAGCTTGAAACCACCCAGGTTTTCAATATTACTTATTCTAGGGAAGGGCATGGAAATTACCCTACAGGGCTTTACATTGAGAATAGTGACTATGATGTTGACTTGGATGTCAACCCAAATTATCCTGCAAATCCTCCTGTTCAGAGTCCTCCAATAATCTGGAAAGAACATAAAGACTGGGTCGGGACTTTCACTGACAAAGCAGCACCAGGACAGTATTATGTGAAAGCTTATTTCAGGAATTACAATGGGATTGCTTATGAGGCCGAACCGATTACAATAACCTACAACAGGACTTCTTCTGGTTGGGAAGCAGCAAAATACACTTCTGTTTCATATGCTCCTTTAGTTATTGCTGAAGGGGAATCCTTTAGTTCTACTATCCAAGTCAGAAACTATAATCCTGGCGAGGCTTTTACTGGCAATGTTCGTTATGCTGGTCCTGGTTGTGACACAGGTTACCTGACAGTTAATATCCCTGCAGCAGGAACAATCCCATTTACTGTTACTGGCTGTACAGCAACTTTGGGTAGAAACACTATGCGGGTCACAATCCAGAATTCTGACGGGCAATTAATCAGATATGATTGGCCGACCTTTAACACTACAACACCGCAGATACAGTACATTTCAATAACCTCAAGCAAAGACCTTTACGCAGACGGAGATTCGGGAACTCTCTCAACCCAGATACAATCAAAAGGTGATGTAGCAATTTCTGCAGGTTCTTATATCCGTTTTCGTGTGCATAACCTGAAGGATAATTCTATGGTGCATGAAAATACAGTTCTAATAACTGTTGATGTTCCGCCCACTCCTACAGCACTAAGTTACCATACTGTTAATGATACTTTCAATTATTCCGGTTCAGAGCCCCTAACTTACTTCAGG
This sequence comes from uncultured archaeon, assembly GCA_964515835.1. GTDB lineage: Archaea > Iainarchaeota > Iainarchaeia > Iainarchaeales > SKW153 > CAZEVB01. Next base: position 7,303 of record CAZEVB010000020.1, read on the forward strand.
ATAACTACTGATGCTTTTACTTCTGGAGGTTCAGCTATCCCGATTTATTGGGACGGGCACACTGCCCTTTACAATGTCTACGGTGAACTTGCATGCGTCCTTCCTTCAGGAACAGGTGACTGCACATGCACAACAGTAACTATCGGAAACAATAAAGCCTATGACTGTGATTTTTCCGGAACTAAGAAGTCAGTAATAACTTTCAGTATTCCTGGAGGGATAATGAATACTGTATTTGTTAATGGGTTTCCTCCTGGAACAGTCCTTGAAAAAACAGAATCAAGCATAACTATATTGGCAATGCCTACAGCCACTTTCATTGTACATGCAAGGCTACTTGCTGATTCTCTAAATCTAACAGAAACATTAGCAGTAATCGCGTTTGCTTCTCTGACACTCTTTTTCTTTATGCGCTCTTCCCGCTAGTCTTTGTCTGCGGTGGGTTAACTTCCCTGCATTTCACTAATAAATATTTTTTGTTCCTTGAAAATAAAAATGAATGATTATAAACAAAAAGAACACTATCTTTTATATGCCGAGAACACCGTCGGGAAATCGTAGAAGAAAACCTTTAGGTGAGAGCAGAGGGATGCTGCAGCCAAAGACCGAGGTAGGTCCATGGAGGCAATTAGGAATCTCTAAAAAAGACTTCGAATTGTTGTATGGTCCTTATAATCCAATTGGCGCTGAAACTCCTCTAAAATTAAGGTCTAAACCGGTCGGAGAGATTGCTAGAAAACGTGCAACTACGCCCGTTCCTGAACCTAGACATGTTTCTGGTATAAGCACGGTCATTGAAGGAAACATATACAGTCATGCTTTTATGACACAACAGATACGAGGAATAGCACCAATAAAAAGTAGGGTAAGAAGCATTGTAAAGAAACTCAGGGAAAGAGGCTGGAATATTCCTGATAACAGGATTACTCATGTTGAGGCTTCCTGCTGGGAGCACATTGCTGAACAAAAATCAATTACTAATGGCTTTATTATAAACGCAATTTATGACATGACTAGTAAAAAGAAATAATTATTCCTCATACTTAATGTCTTTGTCAGTTATCTGCGGAAACAGTTCTTCTTTTGTTTCATTAGCCAACTCTGCTTCTGTCTTTTCAACCATTTTCTCTATCTCGTCATCATTCTTTTCAAGTTCTTTCAGTCTCTTGAGAGTGTAGAGGTAAGAGTTTATCACTGCATCTAAATCCAGTCTTCTTTTGAATCCCAGTCTTGCAATATTACTAAAATACATTTTTATTATGCTGTAAGCAACTTCTTCTTTTGACAGTTTCATTCAAACACCTCATATCTTGTTAGACCGTAGTTTATCTTTCTTAATTGCCTCGATTATTTCCTGCATTTCCTTGTCTTTTCTTTCCATCCTGTTCAGTGCATACGAATAAGTGTTTATCACACTATCAAGATCCATTTTTGCTTTTTGTCCGAGTCTTGCAACTTCATCAAAATAAAGTTTGGTCATTCTTAGTGCCAGTTCCTCGTCACTCAACTCGTGTTTCTCAGGAACCTTTTCAATTATTCTTTCAACAACCTTTTTCTCCATAATCCTTGGCTCAGGCATTTCAACAGCTTTCTTTATTTCTTTCATAATCCTCGTTAGCTGGCGCTTCTTTGATTTCTTTGCAGGTTTCCTGGTTTTTTTAACAACCTTTTTTACCGGCTTCTTCTTCACTGTTTTCTTTGGCTTTGCAGCCTTCTTTTTCGCTGCCTTTACCTTAACCTTTTTCTTCACAGGCTTCTTTGCTGGTTTTGCTTTAGCCTTCTTTTTCTTTTTGACTTTTCCTTTTTTAAGGTCATTCCATTCTTTGATAGCCTGCTTCATTGTCCTGCCTTTCTTCATTCTCGCAGAAACAAAAATATTGTAAGCGCTTCTTCTCTCTTTCGTTGCCTTTTCTTTCTTTGTTTTCTTCCAGAGAGCCGCAGCTTCCTTGAAACTCTTGCCCTTCTTTATATGTGTCCTCATGAACTTCTGGTACTCAGGCAAGAACTGTGGTTTCTTTCTCTTTTTGAGTTTATCCACTTCTTTTCTTAACAATAAAATATCTTTCTCGTTATTTGAAATATCTTTCTCATTCTTTGAAACAGCTTTTGATTTAATTTTCTTTATCGGTTTCTTCGAGGGTTTTGCCTTTACAGGCTTCTTTGCAATCTTACCCTTCTTTTTTTTCTTGAGCATTTTATCACCAACAGCAAGCTTATGAATAACTTAGAGTTTTTCCTGAAATAAATACTTTTTGGTTGTTTTTTTGCTTTATTAATAAGGCCTGTAAGTGATAATTAGTATGTTTTATTTATAGGATATATTTATATATTAGAAAAATAATACTTAATTGTAAGTGTATTAATGTGATTAATCGTGACTATTACCAAAAAGTTATTGTCCTGCTGGCAATGCTGTTAGTTCCTTCTATAGTTTATGCATCAATGGATGTTAACATTGAGGCAATAGACACTAACCCTGATGCAAGTGTGCTTCCTACTTTCTCATATTACTCTGACGGGAACCTGACTATTGACTTCAATGTTCAGTCTACAGACAGCAACACAATATTCATAGACCTTAATTACTCGTCTTCAAATACTCAAGGAACCGGAACAGTAATACTCGAAGATTATAATGCAGGAACAGCAACAGTGTGTGCTACTGCGGATTTAAATAGTCAGACAGCCTGTAGTTGGGACTGGAATATCTCATCTTCTCTTGTGGCTGATGGAAACTACTATATCTTGATATTTGTGGATAATAATACTGCGACAGATTTCAATGCATCCGATAATATTTTTATGGTTGACAATACTGCGCCATCAACTGCTTGGGATGGTAACACAACCTGGCAGAGTGGCGATGCAAACGTAAACTTTACCTGTTCGGATGGCACAGCGGGTGCTCAAGCACAGGAATAAGGATAGACTCTGATGCAAGCGATACTATCTCGTGGGGTTCGTGGATTACCGCCAGTAATGCATCGGACTTGAACGCTTATTTTACTTCTGATGGTAATTATGCAATTGATTTTAACTCAACAGACTCTGCAGGAAATATTGGCGATGCTAACAGGTATTATGTGTTGATAGACTCAACCGCGCCGGTTATTTCTGCAGGTATTCCGTCAGGGACTGTTACTACGCAGGCAGTTACTCTCGGTGTAACAACAAATGAATTAGCTACCTGTAAGTATTCTCTAACCGACGAAGCGTATTCCGCAATGGCC
>CAZEVB010000021.1:0-7499 GCA_964515835.1 uncultured archaeon
CATGTTTTTCAGGAACAGGTTCATGCCTTCTTTCATTTCCATTGCAGGTTTGGCACTTCCTTCTTTTGAGGGGGTTCCTTCAAAAACAATTAGCCTGTCGCTTACATAATCCTGAAAAACAATGTCGTGGTCGACCACTATAACAGGTTTTTCGTTCTGGGCTGCGGCTTTTCTTATTGCTTCAGCCAAAATCAGTCTGTCTTCTACGTCAACATAGGCAGACGGCTCATCCAAAAGAATTATGTCTGCGTCTTCCCTGCTTAAAGCGACACTGACTGCAATCTTCTGCAGTTCCCCGCCGCTGATGTCCTCTAACCTGCTCTTGTACAGGCTTTTTAGTGAAAGCTTTTTCTCTAAGTTGGCGGTAAAGAAGTCCTTGTCAATAGAACTATTGTTTATTAGTTCCTGTACAGTCATTCCTTTTTCTGGTTCTAAGTACTGTGGCTTGTAAGAAATCCGGTAGTTCCAGTCAAATTTTAGGTTGTCTGGTTTTTCTATTCCTGCAAGCATTTTAACGAAAGTTGTTTTTCCTATTGCATTAGGACCGAGAATACCAATGACTTCTCCTTTCTTTATCTTGCCTGATTCGACCTTTAAACTAAATCCTTTGAACTTCTTTTCCATGTCAGGGTATTCTGTAAATAATGGTCTTTCCTCTGACTCCATTGGTGCCTTTGCATTAAACTCTATTTCATAAGGCCTGAATCTCAGGTTTTCATCCTTAAGGAAACCATGCAAAAATTCGTTGATTCCATTGCGGACTGTTTTCGGAGAAGAAACAACACCATAGGTTGATGCTTTTCCAAAAGTAACGTGGATGTAGTCGCTTAGATAATCAAGAAGAGCTAGGTCGTGTTCAATTACAATTACTTCGTGTCCTTCTGTTAATGTCCTGATTGCTTTTGCAACCCTCAGTCTTTCATGTATATCGAGGTAACTGCTTGGCTCATCAAACGCATATAACTCTGCGTCTTTCAGCATTGTAGCTGCAATGGCAACCTTCTGCAGTTCTCCGCCACTCAGCTTGGAAATATCTCTGTCAAGGATTTCTTCAATTGCCAGTAACTTTGTTACTTCCTGCATCTTATTATTCTCGTTGGTTTTCTCTAACAAATCCTTTACTTTGCCTGTTATGTGGCTGGGAATACTGTCAATCTGCTGTGGTTTGTAAGAAATCTTTACGTCCTTTTCTTTGATTCTTTCAAAGAACTTCTGCATTTCTTTTCCGCGATAAAACTCAATAACTTCATCTATTTCTGCTTTTTTCTCATAGTTTCCGAGATTAGGAACCAGTATTCCTGAGAGTGCTTTTAGTGCAGTGCTTTTGCCAATACCATTCTTGCCGATTATTCCTACAACCGCATTCTCTTTCGGCATTGGCAGCCTGTATAACCTGAATGCGTTCTTTCCAAACTGGTGGATTGGCTGACCTAGTTTTGCAGACAAATTAATTATGCTTATTGCCCCGAAAGGACACTTTTTCGGGCAGATTCCGCATCCCGTACATAATCCTTCCTCAATAACTGGTTTTTTGTCAGGACCCTCTTTTGTTATGCATTCTTTTCCCATTTTGTTTATCGGACAGATTCTAACACAAAGATAATTTCCACAGCCTTCCGGCTGACACAATTTGTAGTCCAGTACTGCAATCCTTACTCTGTCTTCGTTCATTATAAACCCGAGTTGCAAATAGTTTAAAAGGTTTGATTAGCCAGTCTTATTATGAAAATAGTGAAAATAGACAGGAAAACAAATTACCTGGAGATAGTTCCCGCTTCATTTGATGACCTCTGGCACATCTCGAAAATAATTGAGAAAGGGGACATAGTCAGAGGTAACTCTGAAAGAAAAATAAAGCCAAAAGATGAAGGTGGGAAGCCATTCAGGCAGAAGATGTTTGTTGAGATTGAGGTCGAGAAAGCCGAGCTTTCAAAGCACAGTTCTTCATTAAGAATCCTCGGTGTCCTGATTGGAGGCGAGCCAGAGGAACTAATAGACCTCAAGGCACATCATTCTTTGGACATTTCGCTGAACACGGTACTTAAACTTGAGAAAAACCATTTGTATGACTGGCAAATAGACAAACTAGAGAAAGCAGCAAAGTCAAATTATAAGGGAGTTCACTCAATAATTCTTGATGATGAGACTCTTGATTATTACCTCATAAAAGATTTTTCTCATGAGCGCTTATTGAGAATAAAACTAGCAAAAAAGGGAAAGCGCTTCAAGGAAGAGGACATAAAACAGTTTTCAGATATAAAGAAAACGCTCGAAGAAAAGAAGCCTGATTTTATTGTTATTGCAGGCCCTGGTTTTGAAAAAGAATCCCTGCAAAAATTTCTGAATGAACAGTCTTTTCCTGCAAAAATAATTCTTATTTCTTTGGCTTCAAGCGGAATAACTGGTCTCAACGAACTGTTAAAAAGCGAGGTCTTTGCAAAAGCCGCCGGGAAAATACAGATAGTTGAAGAAACCCTAAAAATAGAGTCCTTTTTTGAGGCTCTCGCGAAAGACAAGCCTCATGCTTATGGTTTTGCTGATGTAAAAAAGGCAGTCGAACTTGGTGCTGTTGAAGAACTGGTTCTTTCAGAAGAACTATTTAACGACAAGAGAGAAGAAGTTGACGAGTTAATGCAACTCGTGGAAAAAACCAATGGCAAGATACACATTATTTCTTCTGAATCAGAGGCAAAAAAGAAGTTAGAGGGAATCGGCGGGATTGTTGCTTTGTTAAGGTACAAACTAGAGTAACTATTTTAACTTAAATTCGAACCAATTGATTTTCTTTTCTTTCACTAATTCTTTTATCTTTCTCTGTTTGTCGTTTAACCTTGCGTTAGCTGCCTTGAACTCGCAGAAAGTTATTTCGTTGTTGCCAAAGACAACACCGTCAATTGGATCCCCAAGAAACCTGAATTTAGTTGAGTCGAATGGAAAGTCGTCAATGAATGGAACAAACTGTTCAGTTAACTTGCCGTATTTAACAGATTGGCTTCTTTTCTGGAAAGCAAGTTCTTCCAGTTCTTGTTCCAGCTGACTGGTTTTCATGTACAAATAGGCAATTAATCCGATAAGGATTACTGTTAGTGCTGCTAGTAACAGTTCGAGCATTTTAACACTAATAATATTTTGTACCGTCTTTTGTTATTGTAACTATTTCTATTTTCTTTTCTGTTTCCTTGAGTGCAGCTAAAACAGCCATGTGTTCTTTTCCGCTTCCTGAAACCAGAGAGATTGTTACTTCCCCTTCAGGCAGCTTTCCTTTTATCTCGTCTTTTATTGCGTCAAAGCCGGAGCGGTTGTTTACCATTATCCAGTCACATTCCTTATCCGGAGCAAAGTTCTCTTTTCCCCACTCATTTGATACAAGCAATACCTGATCCCATTCCTGCTCGGCAATGAGTCTTTTTACATGACCCCAAGTGCCTTTTCCTATTCCTAAGGTTGCTAAAAGTGTTTTTCCCATATTTCCCCCTTCCTCTAATATATTAATATATAATATATATTTTGGTCTAATTATCTTTATAATTTTATGTTAGTTTGCCTCTACCTAGAAACAGCCTCTATTGTCCGTCTGTTACGTCAAAAGCGTTTTTTGCAAGATTACAGTATTTTAAGAACTCGGTGCCATTTTCATTCGTGTAGTACAGTATTTTTTCCGAGAAAGTTAACTTAGAAACAAGACCTACTTTTATCAGCGTATTTATAATCTCCTTAAAATCCTCTTTATCTATGCTTGAAAACATTTCGCAGATATCCTCAATGTTCTTGGCTTCTTTTTCAAGTGCTTTTATGATCTTAATAAATACTCCCGACTGCATTATCGGGTAGTATTCAGGGTGCTGTTGCGCGTACTCAAGAAGCTTTTTCTTTTCAGGATTCGGTTCCATAAGAACGTGATGTCTTTTTTATTTATAATAGTACTCATAATGATATGGATTACAATGAAAGACAAATTTTTTCTCATGTATGTGCCGCACAGAAAGTTTCAAGCATAATAGATTCTGCCTTTTCTCTTGCAGCAGTTCTTGGGGATGAAAAAACAATTGCTTCTTACATAAAAAAACAGTTTTCTCTGCATGATCTGATTTCAGATAACCAGAAGTGTATCGTGGCTTTTAATGAAAACACTGCACTGCCTCATTATGAAGGAGACAACAATAAGCATCTCGAAGAAAACACCCTGATTCTTATTGATTGTTGGGCAAAACTCCGAGAAAAGAACTCGGTTTATGCAGACATCACAAAACTTGGTTTTTATGGCAAAAAAATTCCGAGTGAAATACAAAAAGTTTTTTCTGTAGTGCGCGATGCAAGGGACAGTACAATCACGTTAATGAAAAAAGCAGTTAAAAAAGATTATGTAGTTAAAGCGAGTCAGGTTGACGAGACTGCAAGGAACTTGGTAACAAAGAAAGGTTACCAAAAAAACTTTATTCACAGCACAGGACATTCTTTAGGAGTTAGGCATGTGCATGGTTCTATTAAACTGGGAAAAAAAGTGGACAAAAGAATTGTTCATAACATGGCTTATGCAATAGAACCAGGGATTTATATTAAAGGAAAGTTCGGGATGCGGAGCGAGATTGATGTTCTGCTGAAAGGCAATTCTTTGGTGCGAACAACCCCGCTCCAGAAAGAAATCCTCCTGCTTAACTACTGAGGGATTCCTCTCTCACTATCCCTCCTCCACACATCCAATAACCTGTTTTCCAGTAACCAAAAAACTTCCTATAATATTCCCTAACCCCAAGCCCCGAAATAACAACTATTTTCTGCATTCCCTCTTTTTTGGCAATCAGGGTTGCCCTTTTCATTAGTTTTTTTCCTATGCCGCTATGCTGAACAGATTTTTTGTGGTGCTCACCTAATGAAAGAGAAGTGCCGTAAACATGAAGTTCTCTTATCAGGGCAGTTTTTTCGTCAATCTCTTTTACAAACGGCTTATAAGGAATTCTCAGTCTGACAAAACCATATAACGAGTCTTTGTTGTCGATTGCCTCGATAAAGAATTCTTTTCCTTTGCTTGCCTTATATTCGCTGACCTTTAACTTTAGTTTTCCTGTTCTCTTCTCCAGGTTCTTCATTTCCCTTATGCCAATTTCGCGGTGCCTAATGCATTTGCATTCAATTCCTTTTTCCTTCATTTTTTCTTCCACAAGTTGCCGCAGATTGCTTTTTTTTACCCCTGCAGTTATGAGACCTGCAGGAATATCTCTCTGGACTCTCATTACCCTTACCCACCTTGGCACATATCTCTTTAATTCTGCAATGAAATCTGCTGCCTCATTACTCGTGAGGGGTTTGTAAGTTCCTTTTTTCCATAGCTTGTAGAGTTCGGTTCCGGGAATAACCAGTGTAGGATAAATCTTAAGCATGTCAGGCATGTATTCCTGTTTTTCAAAAAGTTCCTTTAAGAGTTTCATTTGTTCTTTAACAGTTGCTCCATAAATACCTGGCATTATGTGGTAACAGACTTTCAGTGCAGCATCTTTTGCAAGCTGAGTAGCTTCAACCACATCGTTTATTGAGTGTCCCCTATTGACTTTTTTGTAGACTTCATCCGAAGGCATCTGTACCCCGATTTCCACTCTTGTTGCACCTAACTCGAGCATTCTCCTGACTTCTTTTTCTTTACAATAATCCGGTCTTGTTTCGATTGTAAGTCCGATTAATCTTCTCTTTGATTTTTCCGCATTCTTTTTCGCGGTCTCAAGTGTTTTTGCTTTCTTGTCTGTTATTGCATTAAGGCAGTCCCTTACGAAGCTTGTCTGGTATGCTTTAGGCATTGCCAAAAAAGAGCCGCCCATTATTATGAGTTCTATTTTTTCTGTTGAGTGCCCTGTTTCTTCCAGTTGCTTTATTCTGTTGCTGGTTTGTTTGTAAGCATTAAACTCGAATTGCAGTGCCCTCATTGCCGCTGGTTCGCTTCCAGTGTATGACTTAGGCATTTCTTGGTTTATTCCTGACGGGCAATAAATACATTTGCCGGGACAGTCATGCGGCTTGACCATTACCGCTACTATTGCCACACCTGAAATGCTCCTGACAGGTTTCTGGAGCAATAATTTCCTTAGTTCTTTGTACTGTTTGCAAAAACCAAGTATGTCTGCGTTAGTCGGCATATGTTTTACAGACATCTTTTTACATATCTTCATTTTTGCTTTATTGAGTTCTTTTTTTGTTTTGATTTCGCTGTCTTTGATTTCTATGACAAGGGATTTAGAAAACTCTTCAAGTTCTTTTTGTGTTAAATCAGACACCATAGAACACCTGTTATGTTTATTCAAATAGCAGGGCTATTAGTGAAACAATTAGTCTTTGTGGTAATAATGCAAAGTCCATGAACGGCAAACTGTAAGCAGCACTGCTAAACTTTGATGTAAATGATGGTTTTGCTTCAATTGAAGCGTCAATTGCTGTTAGTTCCTCTTCCGCATTAATTGATTCTATTCTGAAATAAAATTCTTTGATTCCGACAGTCCTTGGAATAACACTAATGCTGATTGTCTTTGTGCTTCCTGCTTCGATTGTTTCGGTTAAAGGAGAGAACCATGCTTTTGACAAATCAGAACTAATTCTTATTTCGTGACCGGCTATTGAACTGTTCTGAACCTCTATCTCGAACCCTGCTTCACTACCGACCTCAACATATTCCTCAATCTTCTTTTTTCTAAATTCAAGCAAACCCTTTTTTACCTCTGCTTTCACATAAACTTTTTGATTTGCAATAATTCCCTCGTTATTAGAGAACTCGAAACCAATTTTGTAAATGTTTTCTTTTGCATCAACAGGAACCATTATCTTAACTATAAAACTTTTGTCATGTTTTTCTGTTTCCTGTTTCCAGTTAGCATTAGGAAGGAAGACTTTTAGTGAATCCCAGTTAGTTGTACTGAGACCGCTTTCCCTGGAAAAAATCAGTTCGAATGTTTCTGCTGGCTGCATCTTGCCTATAGCTGTTTCTTCTTCACTGGCAAGTTTTGCGTCAACAGGCGACAATATCTGTACATATGCATAACTAAAACTAAGCATCGTAATGAAAATAGCCAAAAATGTTAGTCTTTTTAACATTCTCCCCAAATAATAGATAATTGGAAGTAATTAAAAGGGATTCTCTTGAATGACAGATCAGGCAAAGAAAGATTCGCGATGGTTAAGAAACACCATTTAAAGACCCTAGAGAATGCAATTTCGGATAAACTTATTGACGAGCAGATGGTTGCTGTTTGCAGGACAATTGGAAAGACAAAGAACTATTTCACTTCCTCGAGTTGTGCAGGCAGAATAATGCTTCTTGATGTATGCAAAGAGGGGGACAAACGGGAATCCGATTTCCACAGGAAGTGGCACAGGGAAGTAAACTTTGATGAAGTTCTTGACGGGGTAAAAGCCCAGACAAAAGGAATTCTCTGGTTAAGGGCAGAGCCATTCATAATCCACATAATATGCAGTTCCTTAGATTATGCAAGAGAACTCTTGAGGGTTAAAGACAAGGC
>CAZEVB010000021.1:7599-10530 GCA_964515835.1 uncultured archaeon
GTTTCAACTTCAGGACTGCTTCGAATGTTGTTTTTTATCATCCAGTCAAGAATCTTTTTCCTTACGCTGATTTCTTTCATTATTTCTTTCTTGCTTTTCATTGTTTTGTCTGCCAGTACTTCGAGAGTGTGGGAAGGAACATTTGTCCTTTCTATTATATCGTCTTCCTTGTTCCACTCAAAAATATCGCTGATTAGAGGTTTTCCTTCCATTGAAGTTATCTCACAAACGTGTGCTATTCTTCTTAGTATTCCTTTTTCTTTTAAATAAACCCTGTACATCACAATAATAAGTTCAAGTAAAGGAATCATTGACTCTGAAACAGCCATAGGCTCTGCCTTCAGCCTTAATATAAGTTCTTTACCGCTGTTCGAATGTATGGTTCCCATGCTTCCCCTGTGTCCGGTGTCCATTGCAACAAACAATGTCTGAGCTTCCCTTCCCCTTACCTCGCCAACCAATAACCGGTCAGGCCTCATCCTCAAAGAATTTTTTAGCAGGTCATCCATTGTTATTTCATCAGAGTCTCTTGTTTTTGGTTTGGACTCCATTTGTATCCAGTTTTCCCTGCTTCCCAAATGTAGTTCGAGTGTATCCTCGATAGTGATTACCCTGTCCTGGTATTTCATGAATGATGCTAGTGCATTCATTATGGTTGTTTTTCCTGAACCTGCTCCTCCAGTAATAATCATGTTCATTGGTTCTATGTTGAGACCTTCCACCATTACCCAGAGGAAAGCAGCTAATTCGCTTGTAATAGTTTTTTTTGCAATGAGATCAACTATTGATAATGGTATGGTCGTGAACTTTCTTATTGTGAGCGTCGGGCCCATAGGGGTTACATTAATGAAAGTAGCATTTGCCCTGTCTCCGCTTAACAGTCGGGCATCAAGTAATGGGTCATTAGGTCCTATGTTTTTTCCTATTGTGGAAGCAATCCTCTTTATCAGAGTATCAAGAGTCTTTTCTTTTTTCATGACAATGTTAGTTTTGCACATCCCATATCTCTTATGGAAAACAAATATAGGTCTCTTGTAACCATTAATCATTATTTCTTCCAGATTAGGGTCGCGCAGAAGTGAAGCTATAAGACCATATCCTATGGTATGGTCCATTATTATGTTTGTTAACAATGCAGGGTCCTTGATGTTCGGCTGGAATTCCTTAAAGAGAGCAATTAGAGTTATTTTAAGTGCACTAAATTCTTCTGGCTTTATTATGGTTGACAATGCATTGCTGTAAGTTATTTGTGCAATAATTTTTTCCCTGAATTCCTTGAAGAATCCTACGTTCAGCCAAGGAAGTTTCTTTCTGACTTCTTCAACAGAAGCACTCCCCATTAATAGATTCTTCAGGTATTCGACAGTTATTTTTTCTTTTTCAGCGAGCTTTGGTTCAGTTACAACATAAGTAAAATAAGGAAATCCTTCATAAACAGAGGCTTCTCCGTAGGAAGCCAGTTTCGGACCGATTTTGTTTTTTAGGCTTTTCATGGACTCACAAAACAATATATATTACTAGATTATTATATATAAATTGTCATGCTCGGAAAACAAGCCAAATCAAAAGCAATAATAAAAAATGTTCTTGCTCGGATAAAGCCCTCTGACAAAGAATGCTTGGAGGAAATTAATTTTACAAACTCACTTATCCGTAAAATAAAGGCACTTGAAGGAAACCACGTTGATGTTATTGTTGCAGGTTCAACTGCACGAAATACTCACATCAAAGGAGACAGGGACATTGATCTGTTTGTTCTTTTCCCCGAGGAACTGATTAAAGAAGATTTTGTTGAAGAGGGACTAAAGATAGCCAAAAAAATCTTTAAGGGTCACGAGTGGGAAGAGGCATTCTCTGAACACCCTTACATAAGAGGAAACATAGATGGTTATGCTGTTGAAGTAGTTCCGAGTTACAAGGTATCTTCTGCTTCACAATTAAAGAGCGCGGTTGACAGAACCCCTTTCCACAACGATTACCTCAAAAAAAGGCTAACTAACAAACAACGTGATCATGTAAGGTTACTAAAAAAATTCCTCAAGGGAATCGGCTGTTATGGTGCAGAACTAAAATATAATTCTGTTCCTGGTTATGTCACAGAACTCTTGATTCTTCGTTATGGTGATTTTCTTTCATGTATAAAGCATGCTGCTGAATGGAAAAGAAATGAACTAATTGACCTTGAAAATTATTATGGCGGAGAGAAAACATTAAGGCAATTTAATTCGCACCTAATCATCATTGATCCGGTTGATCGGAATCGGAATGTGGCAGCCGCACTTTCTTATAATCAGTACGCGCGTTTTATTGCGGCATCGCAGGCATTCCTAGAAAAACCTTCAATCGATTTCTTTTTCGGAAAAAAACTTAAGTCAATTAATACTACTATCCTCAAAAAGATCCTGCACAAAAAAGAACTCGTTGCAATAAAACTTTCTTACCCGAAAAAAGCTTTGGCTGATATCGTCTGGGGACAGGCAAAGAGATTAGGCAAAAAAATCTCTAACCAATTGGCAATGAATAACTTTGTTGTCAACAGGGAAGAATCTTGGACTGACGAAAAAACAATGTTATTGCTTGTGTTTGAGTTAGAGTCTCTTTCCTTGCAAAGAATAACAAAAAAGATTGGTCCTGAAGTTGTTGATAAGGCCCACAGTAAACGCTTTTTAGAGGTCCACAAAAAAGCAGTTGCAGGCCCGAGAATAGAGAACGGGCGCTGGATAATCGAAATAGAACGGCAGTTCATTGAAGCAGACGGCTTCCTTAAAGCATACTTAAAGAAAAACAAGGGCAGTGAAAAGAAACCAATTTCTGTTGCACTCAAAAAGCCGGTTATCCTGGATGAGAAACATATTGTCAAGCTTTATTCAAAGAATAAAGAATTCAGGGAGTTCCTGACTTCTTATCTCCGCGGAAAGGAATCATTTCTGT
>CAZEVB010000022.1:0-8940 GCA_964515835.1 uncultured archaeon
TATAGCCAAACCCCCACCCTCTTTGGGGTCCTCTACCTCCTCAACTCCCACGCAAGAAACTTGAAATACTCTGGTGCTCGGCCCCGATTGGAACGGGGTCACTTTTTCTTTTTCATGTTTCTTGGTTACTCTCTCAATGGTTTCGATTAACTTATAGCTATAAATATGAGTAAGTACTATTTGTTCAAGAGGAACAGAGGTATTAACTTGATTTATATTCATGTTATGGCGATCATTCTGGGTTTAATTGCCTTATACCTGAGTTTCAGATCCTACAATTTGTTCGGCAGAAAAACCAAGCGCTGGTTTATATTTAACTTATTTGGCTTTCTCCTGCTTTCTTTGGTTCATGCCTTTGATGTGCTGGATAATGTTTTTGTTTGGGGTGTTAATCCTGATCTCATAATGCTAGTTGAACATATTCTATTTTTTACGGCAATGATCTCTTTTATTTTATCTTACTGGATAATGATCAATAGCTTCAGGAAAAGCTTTCCTAAGTTGTTTAATGGTGAATAACATATAATTTAAGAATTAATAAAACCCAACCTTACCTAATTTTAATTATTTACCGTCTATTTTCTTTATGGCAAAGAAAGCAGAGTTATTGGTTGGAATAGGTTCTTTCAGCTGTGCAATTGCAGCAGTAAAGAACGGTGCTGATGCAGTTTACTTCGGCGTCAAAGGTTACAACATGCGTGACTTAGGAACTAATTTTTCTCTTCCTGAACTAAAAAGACTAATGAGTTACCTTCGTGAAAATAATGTGAATGGTTATCTTGCGTTGAATACAATTATTTTTGAGGATGAACTCAGGTCTGTTGAAAAAGTTCTTAAGAAAGCAAAGGAAGCTAAGGTTGATGCTGTCATTGTCCATGACTTAGGTGTCTTAAATCTGGCAAAGAAACACAAGCACAAGGTCTTTCTCAGTACGCAGGCGAGTGTCTCTAATTCGGTTGCTCTTGAGCAGTACAAGAAACTGGGTGTAAAGAGAGTCATCCTTGCAAGGGAAGTTAATCTCGCGCAGATGATGAAGCTCGCGAAAAAAGCAGAGAAGTTAGGCATAACAATCGAGTGCTTTGTTCATGGTGCAATGTGCATTTCTGTTTCGGGAAGATGTTTCTTGAGTCACGACCTTTTCAACAGGAGTGCCAACAGGGGCAAGTGCCTTCAGATCTGCAGGAGAGCATTTTTTATTGACGGTCAGAAACCAAATTACGAAGAAAAAGAAGTTTATCTGCAGGGAAACACTATTCTGTCTGCCAAGGACCTTAAGACAATACAGTTCTTGGATAAGATAATCAAGGCAGGAGTCAATTCTCTGAAGATAGAGGGCAGGAACAAGCCTGCGGATTACGTTGCAGCAACCACGCGTTGTTACAAGCAGGCAATTGATGCTGTTTACGAAAAGACTTTTACAAAAGAGAAGATTGCAGACTGGAACAATGAACTTGTAAAGGTTTACAACAGAGGGTTTTCAGAGGGCTTCTTTTTCAGGATTCCTGGTCAGGATGATCTTGTTGATGGACAGGGCAGCAAACAAACCCAGAGAAGGCTTGATGCGGGAGTAGTGAAGAACTATTATTCCAAATTGGGAGTGGCTGAAATTAAACTCTGCAGGGATGTCTCGCTGGGAGACAAACTTGTTTTCGAGGGCAAAACAACATTCCTTAAATCAGAAATTTCCTCAATGCAGATTAACCATCGGGACATTAAGAAAGCAAAGAAGGGACAGAAAGTGGCTGTTAAGGTTCCTGAGAGAGTAAGGGAAAACGACAATGTTTTTGTTGTTAAGAAAAAAAAAATAGTAATTAGCCTGCAACCGACTAAATGTCTTTCTTGAGGATTATCTTGTTAGTCAGGCCGTACTTGTATTTCTCGACCACTCCTTTTTCTTCAAGCTTCTGTATTGCTCTATGCACTTTTACTTTAGTCATGCCTGATTCTTTTGTTATCTGTGTCTGGGTTGATTCGTAGCCGTCTTTTTGTAGAACTTCAATTATTTTCTTTTCGTCTGGGAGAAGAAACTTTGTCATTGTTTTTTCGCGTACTTTCTTCATTTCTTTTCTTCGAGTAAGATTCCAGATACTGATTCCCCCAAGAAATGCTACAATGCCGCTTATAACAAATACGATTGTCAAGGGGGAAGTAATAAAACTGAAAGGTAAAAGGAAACGCATTCTGTCAGCTCTGTTAGGACCCATTTCATTTCTATCCGTCAAGTACTGATTAATGTCTGTGCTGTCTTTGTTGTTATCACTAATTATAAATTGTGGCGGGGTGTTGAGTTCTTCCTGCGGAAACATAATTATTGTGTAAGCACCTACTGCGCTAAGAAAAAGCGAGAAACCTCCGTAAAGAAAGCATAATATCATTACTGCGAGATATTTCTTATCTTCTATTCTTGATAGTGTTTCAGGTTGTTTCATGTTTCATCCCGTTTCATCTCTTTATATAAGCAATATCTAACTGTTTCATCCGGTTACAATTATTCATATTAGTCTTTACAACTCATTTTAAATAGTTTGCTCGGCAGACAGAAAGCAGGACGTATGAAAAAGAATAGAAAATTCCATTATTTCTATTTGGAATTATGCTTTCAGTATTTTTATTAGGGTATAGAAATGATAACTAAAAATAAAAAAACTGTTCTTGAACTGAGGAATCTTTCAAAGATTTATAAAATGGGCTCTGTTGAGGTGCCTGCTTTGAAAAATATTAATATCTCGGTTAAGGAAGGGGAGTTTGTTGCTGTTGTGGGTTCTTCGGGTTCGGGAAAATCAACTGCACTCAACATGATGGGTGCATTGGATACTCCTACTAAAGGAAGCATACTGCTTGATGGTATTGACCTGACAAAGCTCAGTGAGCCTGAGCTTGCTCGAATCAGGGGAAAGAAAATAGGGTTCATTTTCCAGATTTTTAATCTTTATCCTACTCTGAATGTTTATGAGAATATTGCTTTACCAATGCGAATCCATGAGTTCAGTGAACTCGAGATTAAAGAAAGGGTAAGCAAGCTCGTTAAAAATGTTGGTCTAGAAAACAGGGCTAAACATATTCCTTCGGAGTTAAGCGGGGGACAGAGGCAGAGAGTTGCTGTTGCACGTGCTCTTTCTGCGTATCCTTCTATGGTTCTTGCTGATGAACCTACGGGTAATTTGGATACTAAGACAAGTAAAGAAATAATTGACATTCTTTGTAACCTCCATAGAGAACAGGGAAAAACAATTGTTCTTGTTACTCATGAATCAGATATAGCTGCAAATGCAGAGCGCGTTATTACTCTTAAAGACGGAGAAATCTTCTCTGACAAGAAAAACACGGTGGTGAAAAAATTATGAAAAAAATAATATACTCCTTTTTTGTGCTTCTTTTATTTTCTTTTGTTGCATCTGTAAGTGCTATTTCGTATGACCCTTTTTACCTGCTTGAAGTTGAGGGAACAAGTTTTCTTCCTTCTTCGGTTTATGCGGGGGATGTTGTAAGTGTAGCTATTGATGTCTATAACAAGGGGTCAAGTTCTTCAATAAAAGATTTAAATGGAATTTTGGATTTAGGCAACCAGTTTGAAGCAGTTGACATAAAAGATAACATAGACCTTATTAAAGCAGGTTCAACGAAAACATTTATTTTCAAGTTTAAGGTCAAGCAGGATACTGTTGCAGGATATTATCCGATTTATCTTGAAATGGATTATATTGGCAATGAAAAGTTCGTTGAACAGAGTTATACCGTAAACATTCCTGTTTCAACAACAGAAAAAAATATTGACGTTACTGTTGAACCAAGAATAATTAATCCTTCCAGTCAGACAGAACTCAGGTTTACTCTAAGCAATATCTCAGGAACTGCAATTTCAAATGTCTCTTTTTCATGGAGTGAAGAGAACAATCTCATTCTGCCTTTGGGTTCAAATAACAAGAGATATGTAAATCTCATTGAGGTAGGACAATTAGTAGAACTTTCTTATACTGTAGCTGCAGATCCTAATATTGCAACAGGCATATATCCTATAGATGTAACTATTTCGTTCCTTGACAGCAATGGTTCAAATACGCTTACCTCTCAGGTTGGCTTGATAATAGGAGGTAAAACTGATTTTGAGATGAGTGCTGAAATAGTTTCAACAGGTCAGTTGTCGATTTCAATTGCAAATATCGGTTCTAATGATGCCGAAGCAGTTATTGTGAAAATTCCTTCTCAACAGGGCATGACTATAAGCGGTAGTACTCTTGAAATCTTAGGTAACTTGAATAAAGGGGATTTTACAATCGCCAACTTCGATGTCGGTTCTCAGCAGGCGAGTTTGACAGGGACAGATCAGTCGGCTCGACCTTCAGTAGGGATAAGAATTCCCGGTTTAGGAGGGGCAACGCGCGGAACAAGAACCACGAACGACCTAACTGATTCCACTGATGATGAAATAAAAATGGATGCGCTCTTAGGAATATCTGACGGGCAGTTATCTGTAGAAATCAGCTACACAGATACTACTGGTGAAAGACAGGTTGTAACCAAAACTGTTCCACTTGCTTCGGGTCAGATACAGCAGACTTTTGCTGCAGGTTCAACTACCCGAACAGCTGGTTTAGGTTTATTTCCTTTAGCGGCAGCCGCTTTAATTTCGGCAGGAGCATTGGCTTTCAACAGGTTAAAGAAAAGAGTTACCTGGAAAGAGCTCGGTCTGAGAGTTATAGGCATAATCGTTCTGTTTATAGCAGTAATTTTCTTGCTGCAGTCGGACATTATCGCGGTTTTGCTTGTGACAGTCGCTTCAATTGTTTATCTTTGGCTGTTCCTCAGGAAAAAGTAATGTGATGCAAAATGAAAATCAGTGATTCGTTCAAACTATCCGTAAACAACATTATTCACAGGCAACTCAGGGCATGGCTTACCCTGCTTGGAATAGTGATTGGTGTAGCTGCAGTTGTTTCCATTGTCTCAATAGGAGAGGGAGCCACTGCCAGTGTAACCGAGAACCTTTCCGGTTTAGGTGCGGATATTTTGACAATCACTCCAGGTTTCAATCAAGCAGGTTTTTTTGGAGGTGGTAGAAGAGGTCCTGGGGATTTTGGTTCTTCTGATTCAGGAGCAACTGTCGAGTCTCCCAAATTGGGTAAACTTGATGCTGTAATAATTAGAGGTAATCCGAACGTGCTTTATGTTAATGAAAAGGTTTCCGGGAGAGGGGACATAATCTTTGTTGCAGAAACTATTTCTGCGAACATAACAGGAGTTAATCCCAGTTCATGGGTACTGATTTCTGAACCAGAACTTGATTCGGGAAGATTGCTCGGTGTAAGTGACTCTTCTTCAATAGTAATCGGTTACAAGCTTGCCAATGATGTTTTTGCTCAGCCAATTACTGTAGGTCGAAGAGTAACCCTTGAAGGCAAAGCTTTTACTGTTGTAGGTATTCTCGCAGAATCTGATGGTTCAACAGACAACACAGTGTTCATGCCTTATCGTAGTGCATGGGAAGTTACCGACACAGAGGAAAATGTTTATTCTTCTATTGAAATAAAAGTCAAGGACTCTGATTTGGTAGAAAAAACTACTGAACAACTAACAGAAGCACTATTGATTTCAAGAAGAGTTAATGATAAAGACCAGGATTTCACTGTTAGTTCTTCGCAGGCGATGCAGGCGCAGGTTAACGAGATTCTCGGAACACTTACTTTGTTCCTCGGGGCAATTGCAGCTGTTTCCTTGATTGTCGGGGCAGTCGGAGTTGCAAACAGTATGTTTACTTCAGTTCTTGAAAAAACAAGAGAAATAGGCATAATGAAAGCTCTTGGTTCAACTGAATGGGAAATAATGCAGCTCTTTATGATAGAGTCTGCGTTGTTCGGCTTTGTCGGCGGAGTAATAGGAATAGCTCTCGGCAGTGCTGTTTCTGCATTAATGAATCTTTTAGGAGGCTCATTTCTGGGCGGAAGCTCTACTTTAGTTACTCCCGAACTAATGGTAATAGCAATACTTTTATCTGTCGGCATAGGGGTTATTTCAGGAATACTCCCTGCAAGGTCTGCATCAAAACTCCAGCCAGTTGAAGCATTAAGGTATGAATAATTTATTCAACTGCTTGTCCAAAAGAACAACTGCAAATTAGTTGACGCGTTTGTGTCATCCGATGATGGCATTGTTTTTGTATGCCTGCGAGGTAAGTGCCATTCCGCGAATGGCACCCAGACGTCAACTGGCTGTAGCGGTTGCCCTATGCAATGGGACGCGGAGGACGAGATTCGAACTCGCGCTCCTGTGAAGGAACACGCTTTCCAAGCGTGCGCTTTAGACCGCTCAGCCACCTCCGCGTAAAAGCAGTATATATAAGACTCCTGCATTAACTATAAAATAGTATTTCTGAATAGTTCTGTATGCAAGACATTAACAAGATAGCTGTTGTTGATTTTGGCGGACAGTACGCACATTTGATTGCGAGGCGGATAAGGCAGCTGAATGTTTTTTCCGAGATTCTTGATCCTGAATCAGCTCTTTCTGAATTCAAGCACTTTAAGGGCATTATTCTTAGCGGAGGTCCTGCAAGTGTTTATGATAAGAATGCCCCGCAGTTAGACAAAAAAGTTCTTGAGTTAGGAATTCCTGTTCTCGGCATTTGTTATGGTCATCAGTTGATTGCCAAGCATCTTCATGGCGAAGTCAAGAGAGCAAAAGTCCAGGAATATGGCATTGCAGTTATTTCCTGCAAAAAAAAGTCAGAGCTATTCTCAACTGTTCCTGAAAAAATAAAGGCATGGATGAGCCACGGCGATTATGTTTGTACTCTGCCTGAGGGTTTTGAGGCTGTCTGTTCTACTCCTGAATGCAAGATAGCAGGAATGGCTGACAACGGCAAAAAGATTTATGGTATACAGTTTCATCCAGAGGTAACTCATACTCCAAAAGGAATGCAGATTCTCTCAAACTTTGTTTATGATATCTGCGACTGCAAAAAAAGTTGGACAATGGAAAACTTCCTTAAACAAAAAGTAGAGGAAATAAAGGATTTTGTTGGGAACAGGAATGTCTTTATGCTTGCTTCCGGTGGAGTAGACAGCACAGTTGCACTCTCTTTACTCAACAAGGCAATCGGTCCTGAAAGGATTTATGCTTTACACATTGACTCGGGTTTCATGCGCAAGAACGAGAGCTCAAAAGTGATTGAATCCTTCAAGAAAAATAATCTGGATGTTAACCTGCTTGATGCTAAGGAAAAGTTCATTAGCGCAGTGGAGTTTGTTTATGATCCTGAAGAAAAAAGAAAAATCATTGGCGAGATGTTTGTCAGTCTGGCTAATGAACACTTAAAGAATCTTAACCTGGAATCTGAAAAATGGCTGTTGGGGCAGGGAACAATTTATCCTGATACAATTGAGACAGCGGCAACCAAGCATTCCTCAAAGATAAAGACCCACCATAACAGGGTTGAGTCAATCAGGCAGATGATGGATGAGGGCTTAATCATTGAACCGATAAGTGAACTCTACAAGGATGAGGTTCGTGAGCTTGGGGAAGAGTTAGGTCTGCCTAATACTCTTGTCTGGAGACATCCTTTTCCCGGGCCTGGTCTTGCAATAAGGATTCTCTGTTCAAACAAGGAAGGTTCTTTCGCCGAGCCTGAACTTGAGGAACTAATCAGCGAAGAGGCTTCAAAGCAGGGTTATTCTTCGAGGCTCCTGCCTGTGAAATCTGTCGGGGTACAGGGGGATTCAAGGAGCTACAGGCACGCAGTTGCATTGTCCGGAAAACTTGACTGGAACAAACTGGAAGAAACTTCAACAAAAATAACTAACAAGTTCAGTGAAGTGAACAGGGTTGTTTATGCTCTTAATCCTAATGAACTAAAAGAAATTAAGTTAAGAAAGGCTTTCTTAACCGAAGACAGGATTTCGGTCCTGCAGGATGTTGATGATTTAGTTATGCAGGAAGTGCGAAAGAAAAAACTTTACAAAGAAATCTGGCAGTTCCCTGTAGTTCTCCTGCCTTTGGCAGTTAATGGTTCTGAAAAGGAAGTTATTGTCCTCAGGCCTGTTTCCAGCAGAGAAGCAATGACTGCAGAGTTCTCAAGACCGGAAAAGGAGTTTGTTGAACAGCTCGCTGAAAAGATAATGAAGAGCTGCAAAGTCTCGGCAGTCTTCTACGATGTAACCCACAAGCCTCCAGCGACGATTGAGTGGGAATAATCCGTATGCCTAATTTTATATAGTTCTGTTTCGTTAGTATTGCATATGAATACGCGGTCTAAAACAAGAGAGCCTGATCTTGTAAAGAAGGTTATTAGTGATCAGCCAGATGTTTTTTTCAAGTGTGCTCCGTTGGCTTACTATTTAAGTGATGTTAAAGGAACCATCCTTGATTGCAATCCTCTTTCCTTGTCAATGGTGGGCTACAGAAAAAAAGACGTTATTGGCAAAAACCTGCTTAAATTTGGTTTTCTTTCCTCTGATCAGCTGATTAATGCTGCAAAGTTACTCGCGAAAAATGCTTTAGGAAAAAAAACAGGTCCTGATGAGTTTACTATAAAGAGAAAGGACGGCAGAAAAATCATCGCTGAAGTCAGCACTATTCCGGTTAAAGTGGGAAAAAAGAAACTGGTTCTCGCAATGCTGGTTGACATAACTGAGAAAAGAAAAATGAACAGTCTCTTGCGTGAAAATGAACTGAATTACAGGGATCTGTTCGAGAATGCAAATGACCTGATACAAAGTGTTAGCACTAAGGGATATTTTGTGTATGTTAATAAGAAGTGGCGGGAAACTCTCGGATATACTCTGGAAGAAGCAAGAAAAATGAATTTTACTCAGATACTCTCAAAAGAAAGTTTAGTTCATTGTAGAAATATTTTTAGCCAGATTTGCAGAGGTCGCTCTTTTGAGCACGTTAAAACAGTTTTTGTTACCAAGAAAGGTGAAGAACTTATTGTTGAAGGAAATCTTA
>CAZEVB010000022.1:9040-10408 GCA_964515835.1 uncultured archaeon
AAAACAGTTTTTGTTACCAAGAAAGGTGAAGAACTTATTGTTGAAGGAAATCTTAACTCTCTTTTCAGAGAAGGGAAATTCTTTTTGACAAGAGGTATTTTCAGAAATGTTACTGAACTCAGAAAGAGGGAAGAAGAAAAAGTAAAAATAGAGCTGCTTGAAGCAGAGGTAAGGGAGAGAGAAAAACTTAACATCTGGAAAAAGTTCTGGGCGAGCACTCTCTTGCACGAACTCAGGACACCAATAACCTCAATAAATCTTTATTCTGACATGCTTCTGAATGACCTAAACAAAGTATCCTCTGAACAAAAAAAGTCTATTACTGTTATTGCTGAAGAAGCAGACCGCTTGACTTCGCTAAGCGGAAGAATAATAGATATTGTTCTGGCCGATACTCATGACCAGACAATCAATGCTTCAAAGTTTTCCTTAGACAAAGCTATTGAAGAGTCCTTGCTCATTGTTCAGCCGATAAAAGAATCAAAACAGATTTCTATAGTTAAAAGAATTCACGGCAATATTAAGCTTTTTAATGACAAATACAAATTCAGGATTGTTCTCAATAACCTATTACACAATGCCTTGAAATTTACCCCCCGGAAAGGGAAGATTCTGATTAGTGCAAAAGAACAGGGAAACATGCTTCTTGTTTCTGTTAGTGACAATGGTCCCGGAATATCAAAAAAAGTGCTTAACAATATCTTTGACAGGATTTATACTAAGAAAGATCCTTCTTCAAGCAAGGAAGGTTTTGGCCTTGGTTTAGGTATCTGCAGGAGTCTTGTAGAAATAATGAAAGGAAAAATCTGGTTGGAGTCGGAAAAAGGAAAGGGAGTAAAAGCTTCTTTTGTGATTCCATTGAAGATAAAAGTTAAATAATTGTTGTGATAACTTCTTGTTGGTGAATTAATGTCAAAAATTCTTATTGTTGAAGACGATAATAACATTGCAAAAGCAATGGAGATTTTGCTTGCTGAAGAAGGGCACGCCATTCATATTGTTGGCAATTGTGATGCTGCTCTTCTGCTAATGAAAAATAAACAATTTGACCTCATTTTGCAGGACATAATGCTTCCAGGAATGCCTGCAAAAGACTTTGTTGAAAAACTAAAGATGGACAAGAAATTCTCTAAAATAAAGATAGTTTATGTGACTGCGATGTCTTATATCGGGATGGGGGAGGGTACTGCTAAACTAGTTGAACCATTTTCTCTTCGGTTTGCTGAAATAAATAAGGCTTTTGCTGTCGGTATTCTGCAAAAACCATTCACAAAAGAAAAGCTTTTGGGTGTAGTAAACAAGGCCTTGGCAGACAAGAAAAAAGACATCATCTTGTGATAAAATGAAACATTCCTTGTTCCTGTTTCT
>CAZEVB010000023.1:0-10223 GCA_964515835.1 uncultured archaeon
ATGGGAAACTTTTATTTTGATATTGAGACAACTGGTCTTGATTCTAAGAAGAACAAGATTATTACTATTCAGTATCAGGAGCTTGACAGAAATACTGGTGATGCTGTTGGTGAATTGGTAATCCTGAAGGAGTGGGAGTCTTCTGAAAGGGAGATACTCGAGAAATTCATTAGGGAGACAAAGATTGACAGTAATTATGCTTTTGATTTTGTTCCAACTGGTTATAATCTTGGTTTTGAACACAATTTTTTGAGAGAAAGGACAGCAAAGCACAGCCTGAATCCGCTTGATGTTTTAAGCAAACCATTCATTGATTTGAGGTCATTAGGAATCCTGATGAATAAAGGAGAATTCAAGGGCTCTGGATTAGATAAGATAACTGGAAAGGAAATGGACGGCAGCCAGATTCCTGTTTGGTATGAGAACAAGGAATACGAAAAGATAATTAGTTACATTGAGAATGAAACAAAGTCCTTCATCGAGTTTAATGCGTGGTTATACAAAGAAATGCCTGAGTGCCTGAAAAAATTTAGGCTTGAGAAGGGTGTTTAGTTCGTAGTGGCAATTGGCTTCGGAATTTTGGCTGTTGGAAGCACTATTTTTTGTCATGCTTGCCCAAATGCAGTTTTATTACTTCTTCAGCCAGGAATTTGGTAAATGGCTTATAGTTTTCTTTGTTTCCTGCTTCCTGTGTTTCCATATAGGTTGCCCTTCTTTTCAGTGGAATGTTTGTAAATGGAAATTCTTTTTGTTGCAGAACATAATTCATTAAGAGTCTTGCCATTCTGCCGTTCCCGTCGGCAAATGGGTGGATGCCTGTAAATTTTGTGTGGAATTTTGCCGCCAATTCTACTGGATGAACCAGTTTTTCGTTTTCTTCAAGCCACAGAATTAATTTTTTTATTAATTCAGGCACTTCCTGAGGCAAGGGGAACTCGTGTGCTGATCCCCTGATATAAACTTTGACTGGTCTGTAAATGCCCTGATATTGTTCGTACCCTGAAATTTTTTTCAGTAAAACATAATGTAGTTGCAGTATCATTTTTTCAGACAGTTTTTGGTTTGTTTTAATGTATTTATCGTAGTGGTCAAGACACGCCTTGAGGTTTAATGCTTCCTGTTCTTCTCTGTCAAGCCCTGTGACTATAATATCTTTTTTCTTGTATTCTTTGATTTGTTTTTCCTCTTTTAGGATTCTTGATGTTTCCGAGTATGTGAGTGAGCTTCCTTCAATTGCATTAGAATCTGTTATGAAGGTTATTCGTTCTCTTCTTACAAACTCTTCCCTCTGTGATTTAGTTAGTTTTTTGAGAAAATCTTTTTTGTTTTCTGTGGCTTTTTGTAGTTTAACAGCGTTCTGGTTTGAAATAAATTCCGTTAATGGAGGAACAAGAACAACGTGCTTTTTTCGCACACATTTTTCTTTTAACTCTTCAAAAGCACTCAGCAATCTGGCATTGTCTGGCTTTTCAGGACCCATGTAAACGCTTTCTTTAATCCATTTTTTTCTCTGCTTGAAAGAGTCTTCCAGATAATAGTATTTTTTGCCCTTAACTGTTCTGCTAATAATACTGCTCATAATTAGTTATCACTGGGAACAGTATTTAAACTTAACTCAGTGATAACTTTTTGTTATCGCAAAAACAAGACAGCCCTGCAGAATCAGTGATAACTTATTTTTCTATTTCAGTTAATAGCCAGAAAAGAGAAGTTATTATCAACCAGTCAAAAGAATTCATCAACTAGTTTTTCCGGTTCTTTTGTTGTTGTGGCTGTGAAGTCTGTTGGAAAGAATTTCCTGTATTTTTCTTCTGTGAATCGCGTGTCGAGGAAGATGCATACTCCCCTGTCTTTTTCGCTTCGGATTACTCTGCCTGCGGCTTGTACTGCCCTGCTTATTGCGGGGGCATTGTAGCCGTAGTCCCACCCCTTTGCGAACTTTTTGTCGTAGAATTCTATTAGTGCTTTTGATTTCAATGAGACTTGTGCGAATGGTATGCCGACTATGACTGCGCACTTGAGGTTGTCTCCTGGGAAATCTATTCCTTCTGCCATGCTTCCTCCTGAGACTGCGAGGAGGACTCCGCCGAATGCTGTGCCGAGTTCCTTGAATTCTTTTACTATTCTTGTTTTGTCGTTTTGTTTCATGTTTCTTTCTTGTTTAAGGACTGTTCTTGGTATCCTGAGCAGGGGAGAGATGTGTTTTATGAGTTCAAAGGAGGGAAAGAAGATTATTGAGTTTCCTGGGACTTTGGAAGTAATTTCTTCTATGGTTAATGCTATTTTTTCGTATTGTGCTTGGTTTCTTTCACTGTATTTTGTTGTTGTTTTGTTTACAATGATGTTTAACCTGTTTTTTTGGGGAAATGGTGATGCATAATCATTCATTTCGTATTTTGTGATACCAAGTACGTCTGCGTACATTTTCAGTGGCGATAAGGTGCCTGACATGAGCACTGAAGAGTGTGCTTCGGCAAAGACTCTTGCAGTTACTTCGGAAGGGTCAAGCGGGTATAACGATATCCTGAGCGAATTCCTTTTCTTTTCCGCGAGGTGAAGTGTGTGCTTTTTTTCTGAAGCGAGTCTGTGCAGGAAAACAGCAATCGCAAGGAGGAATGATTTTTCTTTGTTGTGTTTGTGCATGAATAATCCTGCTGTTTCTTCTACTGCAACCAGGTTCGCTTTAGCTATTCTTTTGAGCACGGATAATTGTTTTTCTTCAATAATGCTTTCGTTTTTTCCGAAAGGAATTTTTACTACGAGTGAGGTTATTTCTTCTGCAATTATTTTGAGCACTTCTTCTATTTCTATTGCTTTCATTTCTTTTGCTTCTTTTGCGGCTTTTTCGAGGTCTTCCACGCGCAGGGTAGTTGAAAGCATGTCTCTTATCCTTTCAGGGAGATTGTGTGCCTCATCGATTATGAGTATGCAGTCCTTTAGTTCCAAGCCTGCCTGACCGAGAATGGTTTTTCTTATCTCGTCATTGAAAATATGAAAATAGTCCGCGATTACCAAGTCTGCGTCTTTAATCATGTCTATTGTGAGTTCGTAGGGGCATAGTTCTTCCATTGAGCATGCTTCTTTGATGTCTGCATAGTTAATCCCATATTTTCTGGTTTTTTCTTTCCTCTTTTTTGCTTCGCTGATCTGTTTCTTTGTTTTTCCTTTGGTGTTTAAATAAAATGCGCACTGGTCATTTTTTTTTGCTCCAGCACACGCCTCATAAAAACCTGTTCCGACATGGGAAATCAGGGGATGTATGCACATCTTTTTTTTGCCTACAAGGTCAACTGTCTTTATGCCTAAATTAAACTTTTCATTCATCAGGTTTGCTGTTTCAAGTGCAATTTCGTGCTGTGAGCTCTTTGGAGTAAGGAAAAAAACCTTTTTGCCTGTCTTCAAGGCATAAGCAAGTGCTGGGGAAATGCTTGACACTGTCTTGCCGAGTCCTGTCGGAGCATTCGCGAGAATAGTGTTCCCTGCTGCGAGGCATTCTGCAACATCCCTGACAAAAAGCGATTGTTCTGCACGTTCTTTTTTGTATGGAAAATAAACTTTCATTAGAAAACAGAAGTTAAGTGATAATTTAAAGGTGTTGTGGGTGGTTTGCCGGTGCTGTTTCAGGGCTTCTGTTTCATGAGCACTAGTCCGTGTTTTTTTACTCTTATGTTTCTTGCGATTACTTCGCATTTGGTTATCAGCAGAAAATAAATATTTGCATCCAGTTCTGAGAGGCACTCGTAATTTGCCTGTCCTTTGCTTATAATCAGGTCGTGTTTTTTTAGTGTGTTTTCAAGGGCTTTTGATTTGCTGATGAATGGAAAGACTGTTTCTGTTTTCATGATTTTAACGCGCGGGATTTTTTCAAAGCCGAGGGCTTTTGCTTCTTTTTCCGTAACGTCGTTGATTATTGGTTTTCCGCGCACGAACAGGTTTATCTGTGCTTTTGATATTCTGCTGATTTCCTCAATCAGGAGCCTATCAAAAATTATTTCTCCTGCATTATCTGCGAGGTATGCGATTGATTCTGCTTTAAGAATTTCTTTTTTTAACTGGCTGTAGTTGTTTACTGCAAATTTCTTGTTAATGTTTTTTTCTATTGTGTCTGAAATATCATATTTTTGGTTTGCTGCAAAATCCATTATGTTTCCACATATCGCTAGTCTTATTAGTGTTTCCAGTTTGTCTGATGAATTCTCAGCAATTTTTTTTGCCTGCGGAACCATTTTTTCCGCTGTCTTATTGTCATTCTTCTTGATTTTTTTGTAAAGGTCATTGTTTTTAGTTTCTTCTTCAATTGTCTTATAAACAAACAAAGCAAATTCTGGGGGAGTTTTGTTAAGGTCTGCTTTTGTCAGCTTCAGCATGATTTTCTTCAGTATTTTTTCTTGGGAATCTGGGCCAACCTTGTTCAAATCCATTATTTTTTTGGCTTGACTCAGGAAACAGGGAATGCATTCAAGATATGTTTTCATTTTTTTCACTAACCGCAATTCATTAACTTAGAACTGAATTGGATATAAATATGCCTGTCTTGAGGAAAGAAAGGATAATCATTACTCTTGAAGGCAGAGTAATTTTGTAACTATTCAGTTAGATTTTTAATTTTAAAAGACGTATTCTTTCTTATGCCTGTTAAGCCATTACCCCGAAAATTGATTGATAGGCTGAAGGCTGATGCTAAAAGAGGGGAAGCGCACGGTCATAATTTGCATAATACTCTTGGAAGAATGGAAAATATTGATCATCGGAGAGATCCTAATAGCAAATATCCTCATGCCACTGATCTGTTCGGTTATCGTGTAAGGCAGATGAATATTAAGAGGAACTTTCCTGGAGTTGAACTCGTGTTAAAGAGAACACATGGGCATGAGGCAACTACTGTTATAAGGTATGTTGAAGATGTTGTAAGAGAGCATAACTCTAAAAATACTCAAAAGGATTATACTTTGCTTAGGCCTAATGCTTATGCAGTTGCGGGTGATATTATAGCAATGTCTAAAACAAATGCTCCTTCTGTTGATGAAATAGTAGGCAGGAATAAAAACAGCAGAACAGCAAGAGGCAGAAGTTTTTTTGAGAAATTAAGTAAGGAGCATAATGTTACCCTGCAGCAGATTAGAAATGCAGCTGATTCTGTTCGCAGGTACACAAACATCAGAAAAGGCGATTTGTTAGTAATAGGTTTTGAAAAAGGAAAGCTTCTTTTAATGCCTTTACTTGAGATAAGATAAACTGCCTGGAAAGTAATCTGCTTTGAGTACTCTTTTTAGTTTTCTGCCTAATCATCAGGAAACCTTAATAAACCAGTTATGGATTGTATTTTCTCAGAGGTGATATAATGAATAAATTAATGTTTTTGGTTTTTCCTCTTATGGTTTTCATGCTCGCAGGCTGTGTAGTTACTAATACTATTGATGATGGGCAGGAAACAGGCGGAAATGACCAGATAATCGGCGGAGACAGAGACGAGAACGGTTGTTTAGCTACAGCAGGCTATACTTTTGATTCTTCTGTAAATGCATGCGTGCGACAATGGGAGCTTGGTGATAACCAAAAGGAAGCAGCAAGAATAGCTGTTGACTATCTCGGGCCTGAGAATAGTTTGACGGTTATTGAGGTTTTTACTGCAAGATGTCCTGGTTGTTTTGCTGTAATGCTGGAGAAAGGAAAAGACAGGATAACTGTTAATCTTGACAACTGGGAAGTCACCGGAAGAACAATGACTCCTGAAGAGTGCGAGGCAGCAGGCGGTTATACTGTTAACACAGTCGGCGGAGATGCATGTGCAGAGGGCGAGGAAAACCTTGGCGAGGTCACTGGTTTTATTTCTCCGAATATTTGTTGTAAGGGACAATAATTAGCAAGTGTAAATGACAACTGACTCGTATGATTCAATTGTAATTGTTGCGGGTCCAGTTGTTCCGTCTGAAGCGCATTTTCCTGAAGCAACTGTAACAGAGATAGGGTTGTTTCCTGAGTTTGTCTGCAGGGATGGGTTTTTGGCTATAAGTTCCTGTGAACCTGAGTCATAACCCCTTGCTTTCCATTCACTGAGATTGTAGGTAGTCACAACAGAACCTGCTTTGTATTCAAAGCTCTTGTTTGAGGATGGAATAAAATAGAGGTTGTTGTTCATGCTTCCAAAACTATCAAGGTTTTGGCTTCGCCTGTAATCCTTGAAGTTGTCTGTGCTACTTGTTTTTGATGTGAAAGTGTTTCTCTGGAATGTGTTGTCTTTGTTGGTGTATGGGGCTTTTTCAGTTCCGCCGCCAAAGTTGCTTGAGATTATTCCTGTTCCGTTGTTATTGAAAAAGATGTTGTCTTCCCATAGTGTCTTGTTCTGATAGTGAATCATTCCACCGCTTAAAGCGTTACTTACTGTGTTTTTATATATTTTTACGTCGGTTATGTCTGTGTCGCTGACTTCGAGTGCCTCGTCAAGATATATTCCATAAGCCTGTCCGATGCTGTCTGTGCGTGAGTGGTAATACTGTCCGTTTTCGCATCCTGGCACGTTCTCAATAATGTTGTGGTGTATCAGGTCAGCTGTCCTTGAAGGATTGTCTGACAAGGGGTTCCTGTATATTGCTCCTTCATCAAGACTGAAGACCGAAGTGTTCCTAATTATGTTGTATGCGATTTCCCTTCCTCCGATAACACTGTCTGAAAAATCCAGTAAACTTATTCCGTGTGCCTGCGCGCCGTCAATCTCGTTATACTTTATGCTAAGACCATTCAAGCCAGTGATGATGTGTATTGCCTGTGAAGTAGCGCTTCCTGTTGTATTGTAGAGCATAGGGATCTCGCATTTGCTTTGAACTTTTCCTGTTCTCAGGATTTTGTTGTATTCAATTGTTGTGTCATAAGCGTACCTCGCGTAGATTCCTCTTACTCCAATATTTTTGATTGTATTTCCAATTATTTTTACTCTTCTGTTAGATGGTTCGGAAAGATAAATTCCGAACTGGTTCGCGTTCTCGATTATATTATTCTGCAGGGTAATATCATTGGAGCTTTTTACTGTAATGTTGTTGCTGTTCCCGTTTCTTATTGTTAATCCGTCAATCACAATTCCTGTTCTTCCGCTTATCTCAATAACGTTGTCTCTTACACTAACCTCGTATTCATTTGCACTTTGGTTTCCTGATTCATTGAGTCTCATATATAGGGTGTCTGCTGATGTGTCATAAGCCCACTCGTTGTTGTTTATTTCGCTGAATTGGATGACATTGGTTATAAAGTAACCTGAAGATGTTCCGTCAGAATATGAATTTATCGGAGCATAAAGTCCGTTTGCAAGCACTATTTGTCCTCCTGAAGTCGAGCTAGCTATTTTTCTTGTTTCGATTGTGTATGGAGTTACCCTCATGTGCAGTAAAGCTCCCTTGAAATAATTGTTTGTCTCGCTTAGGTTTGCTGTGTCAGTGAAAGTTGTTTGTGATCCACTTGGCACAGAAGTAGGGAAATAAAAACCGTTTTCCAATGAGTTTGATGTGTAAACCGATTGGGACAATTCTGTGTTTCCTTTAAAGACCTGTGTGGGTAATTCCTGTGGGCCTTCTGCACTAATGTTTGTATAATAAATGTTAGGGTAGCTTCCTGATTTGGTTAGTCTCACTGAATCAGAGCCGGTGATTACTGGCTCTTCTCCTGTATAACCTTTCAGGGTTATCGGGTTTGCTGCTGTACCGCTCTTTGGGAAAGTTATTGATTCTCTATAAATTCCTTCTCTTACTGCTATAGTGTCTCCTGAGTCTGCCGAGTTAAGTGCATCCTGTATTTTCATGTATGCTGTGCCATTGCTTCCTGAACAATTTCTATTTACTACAGAATAATTTCCAGTGCAGTTAGTTGAAAGCGAAGAATCAGCGTAAAGATCTGCACTTTCAAGGTCTTTGCATTCACCGGTTTCGCAGTATTTTCCTGTTCCGCAGGAAGTCAGATTGCTCCAGTCTAAACAGTCATCACTATCATAATCTCCGCATTGTTTCCATGCGTTTCCTTCGCATGCTTTTTCTCCTGGGCTAGTGCATTCGTCAGCACAGGTTGTTTTGCAGTAGCCGTTTACACAGTTTTCTTCTGTTCCGCAGTTTGTGAGTGTGTTCCATTCTAAACAACTATCGCTGTCATAATCTCCGCAGATGTGATAGGCATTTCCTTGGCAGTCTCTGAGTCCAGTGGAAGCGCATTCATCAGAACAGCTTGCGACGCATTCTCCTGATATGCAATTTTGTGGTGAGCAGTCTGTTAATGAACTCCATTCTAAGCAGTCGTCTGTGTCATATTCGCCGCATTGTTTCCATGAATCTCCTATGCAGGTCTTTGTGTATTCTGGAGAGCATTCGTTTGTGCAGGTTGGTGTGCAAGTTCCATCTTGGCATGTTCCTCCTGTGCAGGGTGTTCCGTTTGTTATGTTTGTGTTTTGGCAGCTGGAGGTATATATTCCTGGGTTTAGGCACGTGTCTGTGGTGCATTCTTTTGAGTCGTCGCATTCTGGGTTGTTATTGCATGTAATTGGTGCTATTATGCATGTTCCGCTTGAGTCGTCGCAGAATCCTCCTGTGCAGGGTGTTCCGTAAGGTTCGTTGGTGTATTGGCAGCTAAAGAAGTTGCAGGCTTCGGTTGTGCATGGGTTTGAATCGTCGCAATCACTAACAAATAAGCAAAACAAAGGGGGGTTTTCGCAGGTTCCGTTACTGCAGGTTTGTCCTGGTGTACAGTTGTTTTCGCATAATCCACAGTGTTCTGTGTTTGTTTGGATGTTGGTTTCGCATCCTGTTCCGTTGTCAGTGATGCAGTTTTGCATTGGATTTGAGCAGGTTAGGCAGTTTTCTGTTTCGCAGTATTCTGAGTATTGGGTGCATTGTGAGTCGCTTGTGCAACTAGGGATTGTTGGTGTACAGGTTCCGTTTTGGCAGGTTCCTCCTGTGCAGGGTGTTCCGTTTGCTATTGGGTTGTTGTTGCATGTTCCTAAATCGCAACTATCAACTGTGCATGGGTTTGAATCATCGCATTGTGTGTTTGATGTACAATCTCCTGTTGGTTGACAGATTCCGTTTTCGCATGTTTCTCCTGTTTCACATGCAGTCAGGCTGCTCCAATCTAAACAGGCATCTAGGTCATATTCTCCGCAAATATGGTAAGCATTTCCTTGGCATTCCAGTGTCCCGTCACCGATACAATCATCAGTGCATCCTGTTCCTGGACATGCAGTATCTCCGATGCAGTCGGCATCAGCACAGTCAATCAGAGAATCGCAGTCATTGTCTTTGCCATCGGTACAGTTTTCTCCTCGGGGCATAGTTTTTCCTATTTCTATGAGGTATTTGCAGTGTGCATCTGTTCCAATGTTTTTTGCACCTGCTGCAGTTCCTATTACAAGTGAAACTACTATTGCAGCAACTATTAGTCCGCTGCCGAGAAGAAGCAGGTAAGTCAGAGAACCTTGTGCTTTCATATGTTTATTATAACAAGTTTTTGCAATATAATTGTTTGTCGATTGTGTTTTCGATAGTTTTCTTTGTTTGGTTTTTATCATATTTCCTTCAGTTCGCCGTTCTCGTTCTTTTCAAGCATAAGGATTTTCTTTCTTCTCATTAGCTCGTCTTTAATGACTTGTGACAGGTTTAGTTCTATTTTTATTTTGTGGTCAATTAATACTCTGACAAAGCTTTCTGAATTCTTAATGCTGCTCATGATGTTTTGCCATTCTTTGCTTCCTAGTTCTATTACCTCTATGACTTTGCTGTCGATTTGTTCAACAGGTATTTCGTGTTCTTTGCCGTTGACAATTATGTCTGCAAAGTCCTTGTCCGATGAAACCAGTTCGCCGACAATAGTAACAGGTTTTTTGTCTCCGTCGCAGCTAACATTGAAGATAATCAGGTCGTGTTTCTTTAATTCGCGCGGGAAGGTTGTAAGGAAAATGTCTCCCATGAAAACCTTTTTTGAGGGATAATTAAACGTGGAAATAAGGATATCGCCGATTTCGTCAGGTGACCTGCCGTGCCTGATTGCTCTCTTTATTTCTGTGTAAGCTGCGTCAGCGGATTCAGGGTTCCTGTTCAGATTCTGGGATACGCCGTAAATAGTGCTTGCATAGCATTCGGAGAATTCTTGTAGGTCTTTTGCCACTTTTATGAGTTCTTTGTTATCGCACACGTTTTCTTTTGTCATTTGCTTTACCTTTCTAAGTAAATCTCTTATAATATAAATAGCTT
>CAZEVB010000024.1:0-9998 GCA_964515835.1 uncultured archaeon
GCCTTTTTAGGATTATTCTGTAATCCAACCCCTTGCTATTGCTTCTGCCTTCAAAGCAAGAAAACCAGCCTTGTCTTTTCCATCATAAGTCCTTAATCCAAGCGAACCCAGATATGCTAGGAACTTCTTGTCTGTTGAACCATAATAGTTACCGAATGCATTTACCTCGTCCCTTGACTTGTCATGCATCCACTCAAAATTAATTAAATGAATCCGGTCATGATATTTATCCCAGAACCTGAATGTTTCTTTAACAAACAACATCTGTTTTTCCTGCGAACTATTGTTTTGTGAACTTGAAGGATAACCCAGTTCAGCAAAAATAATTCTTTTTTCATGATAAATAAGCATTAACTCGTCAACCTCTGCACCAACAACCGAAGCATCCTTTACAACAAAACCATTGTCTAGCGGATAATAAGTAACAAAAATCATGTCGCTGTTCTCATTAAGTGATAACATTTCTTCTTTTGCTTTTTCAGTCAAACCATAAAAAGTTCCTTTCACACCGATCTTTCCAGGCCACTTTTCCTCAGCATATTCTTTTGCAGTTTCATAAAATGCCTTGTAATTGTTCCATTCTTCCGGATGTCCGCTCAGATAAATGTCAACTTCGTTTCCTAATGAGATTCCAACAATATTCAGTTCAGTGGTCTTTGATTCAACATGATCCAAGAATTCCTTGAAGTCTTCAATCACTTTAGGGTCATCAAGGTTTTTTCCTGTTAAATAAGAAGGCAGTCTTTTCGCGGTAGTGTCAAGCACTGCAATGCTCAGGAAAATGCTTATGCCTGCAGAAGGATAATAACTGTTTGCAATTCCAAGAGAATCAAAGTCAGGTGCATAAACACCTTCTGTTTTTTCTATCTCATCCCAAAAAATACTGAGTCCGACAACCTGGATTCCTGCTTCTTTTGCAATAGCCATTGCTTTTCCATAATCCTTGTCACTTGCTTCATTAACCTGTAAGCCAACTAACCTGTCTCCTTTAGGAGTTACATTATAATCCGGTTCAAATACAGAAAAGTTCCAGTCATGCGGGTCTTCATAAGGATCTGGTTCATAACCATTAGTACAGCCACTCAAGAGCACTGCACCAAAAACAAGAACAACAATTATTTTCGAATTCATTTCAATCACTCTGCAATTAGTTCATCTGCTTTCCTGTAAAGTTCTTCGAGGGTTCCGTTATTTTCAATTGTTTTGTCCGCCATTCTGAGAACCTTTTCAAGACCCTTGTTCTTAACATCTCTTTCATCCCTGCCAAAAAAACTCTTTTCGTCCTGAGGGTCTTCAGCTGATTTTCTCTCAAATCTCTTGCTCTTGTCACTCTCAATCTTAACTATTTCTACATCAGAAAAGTTTTCCTTAAAAATCTCTATCTCCTCAACAGATCGCGGACCGACAATAACTATCTTCTCAGGGTTTTCTTCTTCAATCCTTTTCATAACCAGTTTAGCAACTGCCCCCATGCCGTCTTTCTCTCTCAAGGAGTCGCCAAACTCGGAAATAGTTTTCTTATCTGTTTCCATGTTTTGTTTTTTCATCTCGTTAATGAGTGCGTCACTCATCACGAACTTTTTGAAGCCGTGCTTCCCGCAGAGGTAGTCAGCCATAGCATCTTTCCCGCTCCGCGCAAGACCCGCAATAATCACCAGTTTATTTTCTTTCATATAGTTTAAATAATACTATAACTAAATTAATAATATGCGTTTTACTCTTGCAGTTGTCTTATTGATTCTTCTTACTCCCTTCTGTTTATGCGTAACTGTAACAGCAGATTTCTCTTCCTCGCCAAATAATGTTTCTTCAGGTTCTTACCTGAACTTTTTCAGGAGAGCATACTTTTTTGGGGAATCTTTACATGCGCAAGACCCTGAATATGAATTGTTATTTCGTGCAATAGGTGCAGAGTATGCCGAAGTGGGGATTACTCAGGGTGATCAACCAGGTATTGATGACATTAATCCAAGCGAAGGTATTTACGATTACAGTTTGTTAGATGCTACACTTGACGATGTTCTGGACCAGGGATTTATTCCTTTTGTAAGATTTTTTCATCCTCCCTCATGGATTGCTCCTGATTTAGATAGTCACGAAAGAAAACTATTGACTTTTCGTGATGCAACAGCAAAACAAAAATTTATTACATTAACAAAAGACATTATTACTCACATAAGAAACAGTTATGGAACACAAACATATTCATGGTATTTTGCAGCAACTAACGAAGTAGCAATTTATGACCTGTCTGAAAATTGGTATACGGGTTCTGATTACTGGGTTGACTTTTGGTATGACTGGCTAACAGAAATAAATAGTGTTGATTCTCAGTTACAGTTAGGTGGTCCTGGAGAAGGAGGTTCTTACGAGCTAAAATATTTGTTGAATGATTATTATGCTAACAAGGCATCCCAAGATAATTACGGTCCAAAGTTAATTGAATTACTCGGACTTTCTTCATTTGTCTCTTATCATCATTATGGATTGGATGTAAGATACACTAGTTACACTAACAAACAAGGACTCAACAAAGCAGGTTCTGGCTGCAATGATCTGGAGTTAATCAGGAGTTCGCTTGATTCTAAAGGTCTGTCAAATGTAAAGATCTTTGAAACAGAATCAAACTTCAATTCAGATGGTGCGGATTTAAGAAGCCAGAATCACATTGGTGGGATGTATGCTGTCCTGAATGTTTTACACAACGCATCCTGTGGTCTTGATGCCCGCTACCATTGGTGGGATTATGCTGGGCCATGGGGTCTCAAGCCATGGACTCATGAGGATAATCCTTATCCCTCATACTATGCCTTGAAACTCTTGTATGAACAAATAGATCCTGATAATGGTTACACTGTTTATTATTCCAGTCCCATGAATAATGACTTTGATATCTTTGCATTAGTTGTTAATGGAAAAGAAACACTCGTGGTTTTCAACAAGAACGATTATGGCGAACAAGCCGACTTTGTAGTGAATTTGCCCGCAGATTTTGATTCCCCGCAAGCAGTCATAGATGTTTACAATTACTCTGAAACAAGACAGGATGCAAGTGCAACTAACAGGCAGAAATCTTATGCTATTGATGTTTCTTCTTCAACTATTTCTTTCTCAGAAAACCTTGAAAAAGAATCCATGCTTGTAATCAGAATCTCTGAATATTTAGTTAACCATGATTCCTGCGAATCATCAGGTTTTTATTGGACTGGTTCAACTTGCTGTGGTGATGAAATAGAAGAACATTATTCTGACCCTGGCTCTGGAAACAGTTGCTGCTGGAAAAGCATTGGCCAGGCATCAGGGATAATCGGTGCTGGTTATTATCCAGATGACCGAAGGTTTATTTGTTTAGATGGACAATGGTACGGAAGAGTTGATGATCCCAGTTCGTGGTATTGGGTTGATTTCATTGACAATGGTTTTGTAGAAAGTGACGGGCTAGGAAATAAGTTTTACGCAGACTCGGCTGATTCTTCAGGACCATGGATAAAAGCACCTTCTGTTATCTGTCCAGATACAAAGAAAGATGGGGCAATAGACATCTTCGACCTTATTGTTATAGTGAAAGAGATTAATTCAGGTTCATCCGACAGAATCTGCGACATTAATGATGATGGTTCAATTAACGTTAGTGACTTGCAATTAGTTGCCGATCGTTTCAATCAAAACTGCGTTATTTAACGCTTAAATATTATTATGATGTTAACAAGTATTATGTTTACCTCAAAGTTCTTCAGGTTGCTTCCTGTTTTTTTTATTATTCTTATCTCTTCATTTACTTTCGCGTGTACAGACGGTTTTGGTTACACTAATGGCGACGCTCGTTTTATCTGTTACAATAGCCAGTGGTATGTTTGGGCAGATCAGCCGAGCCAAGAGTGGCCTTGGGCAACATCGGCACAACTCTGCCAGAATTACAGCAATTATTCGGCTGTTAAATCAGGTTACTCCTATGGCGGGGTTTATCCTGAAAGAAACAATGTGTGGTCGGAGGGTTCTTCACAGGGTTTTTACTGTGGAGAAAACCAGTACTGCAATGCAAGCCAGCAGTGTGTTTCATGCAGCGGAGGCAGTGACTCATGCACAGGGCAGACAGAATCAGACAAAAAAGTTTTTGCATTTTATTTTACCTGGTATGACTGTGAAGAAGCAGGGGATTCTTCCTGCGCAATTCTTTGCGAGGACAAAAGTGTTCTCGAGGTAACCCCGATTTTTGGGAAAAACTCGTTTCTTAAGTGGGATAATCCTGCAGTACATAAGGCAAACTTTGCCAGAATGAAAAGAGCAGGCATTGATGTTTTTGTTTTTGGTGGCTGGCCCAGTGCAGATTATGATTTTGGTGCGCCTGCTACAATGAACCAGGCACTGCATGAGCTTGAAGCAGAGGGAATTCCATATCCAAAGACAGCTTATTTCGAGGATCTTTTCAATCCAAGTTATCCGATAAGAGGGGATTCAATTGATTTGTTGAATTCTTCAGAAAGGGCTTCCTTCATAAACCAGATTGTTAATAGGAATGTAACAATATTCAACCTTATTGATGACAAGTATGAGTTCAGAAAAGACAACAAGAAAATCCTGTGGTTGTATACTGGTCTGCATGGACATGCCAACAAAAATTGTCTTCTGTTAACAGAACTGAAACAGGAGTTTGCAAGCAGGGGGCACCCTGTTTTCTTGGTTGCACCTTTAACATATGGTGTATGTAATGCAGTTGATGCATACCATAATTGGGGGCAGGGAAATTTATCCAAAGCAAAATCTCTTTGGGATATGGGGCAGATAGATTACATATACCAAATGGACTGGGTTGCTGATAATCCTGTTAGTCCAAAGATTGATATTTGTGAAGTAGCACCAGGTTTTGAAAGGCCAAACCGCAAGTACTGCTGTGAAACTTATAGTCAGGATTGCGGTGATGTTGATGCTTTGCCTTATTTCCCGAGAAATAATGCCGACTCTTTTACTATGTCTTGGGATTACTGTCTGCAGAACAACGAAGGATGGATTGCAATCGAAACATGGAACGAATACTTTGAGTCAACTGCAATTGCACCTGTGCTTAATGAACCGGGACAGTCAGTAGGCTCGATTGCAGATCCTTACCTTTACGTAAAGATTAATGCAGAAAAAGCCGCACAATTCAAAGGCAGTTCTCTTAGTTGGGTAGAATGCGAGATAGATGAAGAGTGTTTCATTAACGGGGTGCAAAAAAGGTGCATAAACAATAGTTGTCAAGTGCCTGTTAATGATGCTGGCTGCGGAACAGTTTTTTTACCGACAATAATGAACGAAGGAGAAACATACAAAGCGTTCGTTGATGTAGTTAACATTGGTTCTTCTGAATGGGATTCAACTCTTTCAGCAAACGAATATGCATTAGGTTCCCAAGATCCGCAGGACAATCAGCTTTGGGATGTTGGCAGAGTTTACAAAGTCTGCACTTCGGATAACAGTGGTTCTTGTTTAGCTGGGTCAAGCCCTTTGCTTGATTTAAAGCCAGATAATTACATACACATGTCTGCTCATCCTGAAACAAGAAACTGGTTCAGGTTTGTTTTTGAGGTTACTGCTCCTGCCGCAGGAACACATTCATTCAAGTGGCGAATGTTACAAGAACTAAGGGAGTGGTTCGGAGAAACATGTGGCCTTGACAATGTCCTTGTCAGGTTCTCATCTTCCTGTCCGGATGTAAAGCCCGACAGCACTATAGACATATTTGACATGAGAAAAATGATTAATGAAATGAATTCTGCAACACCAAACCTAATTTACGACATAAGCGGAGACGGCCAGGTAACTGTTGCCGACCTGCAATTGGTTTCAAACAGTTTCGGCAACAATTGTTAATTATTATATACCACTTTGCTGTTCTATTAGCTATGAAAAAATTATTCTTTATTCTTTTGCTCTTGCTGTTCCCTTTAATTTCAGCAACCTCAATTGACTCGACTTTCCTGAACAACGAACTCGTTGTCAGCATTTCAAATACACAAGACCTTTCAGGCTTCCAGTTCAATGTTAATTATAATCCTGATGTTTTATCTGTTTCAGAAGTCATAAAAGGGGATTTCCTTGAGAGTGACGGCAAAGAATCTTTTTTCTCTGAAGGAAAAATGGTTGAAGGTGCAATAGAAAACATTGTTGCAGTAAGGTTAGGTCAGGTTGAAGGAGTAACCGGTTCAGGAACCCTCGC
Organism: uncultured archaeon; assembly: GCA_964515835.1. GTDB lineage: Archaea > Iainarchaeota > Iainarchaeia > Iainarchaeales > SKW153 > CAZEVB01. The sequence goes on from CAZEVB010000024.1 coordinate 6,197, forward strand.
AAAAATAAAGTTTACTTCTCGGACAGAAGCCAGTCCTGATATCTCAATAAGCAACACAATAATAACCAACTCAGGCATAGAAGAAATGGATGTAACAATCTCAGAAACAACTTATTCAACAGGCGATGACTCAAGATTGCCTCAACCAAATTTAGGTCTTGATCCGATAGTTGTAGCTGCACTTGTTTTGTTTGCCTTGGCAGTAATTATAGTGCTTTTTGTTTATACTGGCAAATTTAAAAAGAAATAAAGCATTAGTTATTAGGTTTTTATATGTCAAGATTTTGTATCCTGATAATAGTTCTTTTTACTTTCTTGGCTGCTGCATATGCTGCTGATTTTAAGGTCAATCCTCCTAATCAGACTGTTGACATAGGTGATGCTGTTGATATCAGGATATATGCAGACGGAATAAATAACTTTGCAGGTTTCCAATTTAATTTCGAGTACGACGATAGCATACTAAGTTTTAACGATGTTATTGCTTTTCACCAAGAAACAAATCCTTTGGGAACCGTGTCTCAGGTTTACTGCACTCTGCAAGGCGACTGGGTTCTTGGTGCGGGGGATCTAGGCAGGAAAAGAATCTCAAACATTTTTTGTGTGCGAACAGCAACAGGCGCAGGTTCTTCAAGCGGACCAGTTGCAATCCTGAAGTTTACTGCGATTGCTGAAGGACAGAGCCCTGCAGACATAAAACAAGATTCAGTAAAAATATCTGATCCTGATGCTAATCCTATTGCAGGAGTTAGCATCGGTGATGGTCAGGTAATCGTCAGCCAGGCATCAGAAATATGCACTAATGGAATTGACGACGATGATGACGGCGACATTGACTGCCTGGATTCAGGATGTCCTGTCTCAGCAACACCAATCAGTTGTAATTCGCTTTGTCAGGAACTTAAATGCACTCCGCCCTCACCAGGTTCTGCTGACCCTACTTTCGGCTGGTACTGCGACAATAAATCCTCAAGCACATCCTGCGGAACATTACTCTGTCCTGCAGATGGGTGCAGTGGAACAGGTTCAAATATTGCAGTTACTTTTCTTGATAATTGCACAAGGTTTTGTTCAGGGTTGGGAGTCTGTCAGATATGCGCCTGTCTCCCTGCATCAACAGAAGACTGCGGCAAGGACAAATATTGTTCCTCTGGTTCATGTTCTTCATGCACAGGTTCCCTGAAAAACTGTGATCGGGATTCTTCTTCAACTGGCTGTGAAGTCGATACAAGTACAGACAACGCACACTGCGGAAGCTGTGACAACCAGTGTCCTACTGACCAGCATTGCGAGTCAAGTATTTGTGTTGTTAATCCTGTTTGCACTAGTCCTTCACAATGCGATGATAGCAATCCGTGCACAATAAATGATTGTGTAAGTGGTTTTTGTAGTTACTCTAATGAAGTTGCTGGAACAGTCTGTTCGCAGGATGATAGTTGTGATGGAACACAAAGATGTGATGTCAAAACATGCAATGGCTCGGGAAGCTGCAGTATAAAGAGCCAGTGTACTGAGTGTCCTGATTCTTACGGTGTCTGCGGGGAACCCTTATGTTCCGATGTAGCATGCACTAACACTATAAATGATGGCGATATGTGCGGCACAATGAATTGTGGTGCTGGTGCAAGCGGTTCCTGTGACAAGACCTGCAATGTTTTAGGCGGGTGTGATGACTGCACCCTGACCTGCACTGAAACAAACTGTTCAGATGGCCTTGATAATGACAATGACGGGGATACTGATGACGATGATCTTGATTGTACTGAATGTATAGGAGAGACTGATTTATCATCCTGTTCATCAGGTTCCTGCTGCAACGAGGCATGTTATTCAGAACCTTCATGTTCAGGTGACTGCGAGAATGATTCTTATGTCTGTCTTGTCAGCGGCGGTCTTTCCTGTGGCTTTGAATCGCCTGGAACAAGTTGTAATGACAACAACCTGTGTACTACTATTGATGTTTGTGGTGGTTCAGGTTCCTGTTCAGGAACAGAAATAACTTTCGGTCCGAACACTTACTGTTTAGAGGGGCAACCCGAATGTGAAACAGCTTACATTGACTGTGATAGTAGCAAGGCAAATGGCTGTGAGGCTCTGCAGTCAGAAGGCTGCGGCAGCTGTGTTGGCGGTCAGACAAAAAGCTGCATTATTTCCTCGTGCACAGGAGTACAGGTATGTGAAAGTGGTTCATGGGGAACATGTATCTTGCCTCAAGGAGTGTGTACTGCGGGTTCAACAAAAAGCTGTAATCCAATTATAGGCACAAAAGTGTGCTTCTCTTTAACTAGCTCACAGACATGCAATTCATGTGGTTCTGGCTGGGGTGCATGTACAGTGCCGCCAGGTTTTGAGTGTTGTCCTTATGAAGAAGAAACATGTGACAAAAGCGGTTGTTTAGGAACAAGAACATGTTCCGATGTTGGTGTTTGGGATTCTTGTAACACTAGTGGCCCCTGCACGCCGATTGAATGCACATCAGATTTTAATTGTTCAGGAGGAAAAATCTGCGATCTTGGTCGATGTGTTCAACCTGAATGCAGGGTTGACACTGACTGTAATGCTGATGAAGAATGTGCTGGCAATGAGTGCGAATCTATTGACTGTCCTTCAGGTTCGTCTGCACGGGAACACCGCTGCATGACTGACTGTTTAGGCAGTATATGCGGCGGCACATGCAGGGCAGAGGAAGGAATCTGCTGTAACAATTTCTGGAACGCTGGTTTTGAAGTATGTTCCCTTGAAGAAGTTTCTCTTTTGGAATCCCTTGCAGAAGAAACTGGTGATGAAAAAGCAAGCGAGTACCTGGAAACAGCGAGAAGAACTATTTCCCAAGGAAACTTGTTAAAGGCAAGAGCAGAAGCAAACATCGGGATAGTTTATGCTAAAATTGCTTTAGCTAAAGAAGAAAGAAAGGATGTCTCAAAAGCAGTTGCCGTGCTTAGCGATGCAGAAGATGCTCTACTTGAAAACACTTATGATTTGGCAGAACAAAAGGCACAAGAAGCATTGGATGCAGTTGGCGGTCTTGACCTGACTTTACTTTTCATTGCCGCGGGTGGTTTTGTTATTTTGGTTGTGTTAGGATTAATTGTTTTCATTTTAATCAAAAAAGGGGTTCTGGGAAAAGAACAGGATTTCCCTGAAGAATTTGAGACTAAGAAAAAACCAAAAAAGAAACAAAAAAAAGACAAGTTATCTCTCCTGAAAGACAAGGTTGCTTCTTTTAGCCAAGAATCGGTAAAGGTTCCTGACCAAAAAGAAGTTGAGATTCAGGACATGCCTTCAATTGAAGACGAGCCAGAAGAACCCGAAGAAGAGGAATCAATAATCCCGATAGTTGACGAACCAGATAAATTAGTGGCAATATCCGAGAAAGACAATAATCCGGATCTTAAAGAAACTCCTGATGAGGGAGATCTCCTGCGAGAACTCGAGGTATTTGACTTTGATAAATCCTTGAAAAAAGAAAAGTACGTTCCAAACAAAACAAAAAAATCATCACTTGGTTTTGAAGAAGAAATAGAAGAACCAACAAAAGAGTCAAATAAAGACAATGTTGACCCAATGCAGGAATTGGATAGTTTGTTTGGCATAGGAGAAAAAGAAACGCCAAAACAAACCAAGAAAACAACCATCATGGACGAGAATGATGAAGGTCCGCCGAAAGTTATTCTTGAAACTGAAGAAACACCAAAATCGTTTGAACAAAAACCAATGCCTGTCAAAGAAGCTAAACAAGAACCAAATAAAAAGTACGATGTTAAAAAACTCAAAGAAGAACTAAAGAAAATCCTGAAAGGCG
>CAZEVB010000025.1:0-1442 GCA_964515835.1 uncultured archaeon
ATCCAAAAATTAATGAGGACCTCGCAAAGTTAGAGGGCTTTAATTTTTCCCATCCGCTTCAGCCGGAAGAACTCTCGCAGGGAAACCTTGAGTTAATGTATAACCTCGAAAAACTCCTTTGCGAGATAACAGGCTTTGAAAGATTCTCTTTACAGCCTGCTGCAGGGGCGCACGGAGAACTGACTGGAATAATGATTATCCGTTCTTACTTCAAAAAGAAAAATGAAAAGCGCAACAAGATTCTTGTTGCGGATTCTTCGCACGGCACTAATCCTGCTTCTGCAGTCCTGTGCGGATTTGAACCTGTTGATGTCAACAGCGACAAGAACGGCAACCTTGACCTCAATGAACTCGACGAAAAAATGACTGAAGATGTTGCAGGGTTGATGCTGACAAATCCGAATACTCTTGGCTTGTTTGACCAGAACATAGAAAAAATCTGTGAAATAGTTCACTCTAAAGGCGGTCTGGTTTATTGTGACGGTGCAAACATGAATGCCCTTCTCGGAATAAGCAGACCAAAAGAAGCAGGTTATGACCTAATGCACCTTAACCTTCACAAAAGTTTTTCAACACCGCACGGTGGCGGCGGTCCAGGCTCCGGTCCTGTCGGAGTAGTAAAAGAATTAGTTTCTTTTCTTCCTTCGCCGTTGTTAGAGAAAAAAGGTGATGCTTATTCTCTGGATTATTCTTTACAGGATTCAATCGGCAGGGTCAAGGCATTTAACGGAAACTTCACAGTAATGGTCAAGGCATACTCCTACATTAAGGCACTTGGTGCTTCAGGGTTAAAGAACGCTGCAGTTAATGCGGTCCTAAACGCCAATTACCTGAAAGAGAGACTAAAGAAAACTTACAACCTGAAGTACGACAGGATATGCATGCACGAGTTTGTTTTGGATGACTCGAAACTGCCTAATCATGTAACAACAAACGATGTTGCAAAGCGTTTGCTGGATTATAACATCCACGCACCGACAGTTTATTTCCCATTGATTGTTCACGGTGCAATAATGATAGAACCTACAGAAACAGAGCCGAAGGAAACACTTGACGAGTTTGCATCAATTCTTGAAAAAATTGCGCAGGAAGCAGAGGAAAATCCTGATCTTGTTAAGTCTGCGCCTCATGACACTCCTGTCGGAAAACTTGATGCTGTTAAAGCAGCACGCGAGCCTGATTTACGATGGAAAAAACAAGAACAATAAGCAAGCCTTCTTGGTTTAAGGTGAGGATTCCATCCGGAGAAAAATTCAGTAACATAAATTCCTTAATGAAAAAACTAAACCTGCATTCTGTCTGTGAGGAGGCACTCTGCCCAAACCGCGCAGAATGCTGGGGGCTGGGAACAGCAACATTCCTTGTTATGGGTGACGAGTGTACAAGATCCTGCAGGTTCTGTTCAATAAAAACAAACCCGCAGCCAATGCTCCCTGATATCA
>CAZEVB010000025.1:1542-9811 GCA_964515835.1 uncultured archaeon
AACATGAAACTAAACTATGACTATAAGGTTCCTTCAGGCAAGTTGCTAAGGCTTGCTTTGGATGTCGAAGGAGAAACAATAAACAGCATCCAAATATGCGGTGATTTCTTTATTCACCCAGAGGATTCTATTTGTGCTCTTGAGGACTCGCTTAAGGGAGTTCGGCTTGATAAAGAACTCATGAAAGAAAAGCTTTCAGAAGCAATAAAAGAAAACAATGTTGAGTTGTTTGGTGTTGACGAAGAAGCTATCGCACAAGCGATAATTAATGCTGTAAATAGTGGTTCTGATGAGTGAACAATTCAGGCTTATAATACACGATGCGCAGGATGCATTCACAAACATGGCTATTGACGAAGCCATTATAAGAAGTGCAAAGGAAATCCAAAAACCGACTGTAAGGCTTTACTCATGGAAACCTGAGGCAATTTCTATTGGCTATTTCCAGAGTCTGAAACAGGAAGTTGATATTGAGAAATGTAGTGAACTCGGAGTAGACTTGGTAAGGAGAACAACAGGAGGGGGAGCGGTTTTTCATGACGAGGAATTGACCTACTCTTTTGTCTGCACAGAGGAAAGCAACATTGTTCCAAAGGCAATTCTTGATTCTTACGCGAGAATCTGCGGTGCTGTTGTTAACTCTTTCAAATCCTTTGGCTTGGATGCGTCTTTTGTCCCGATAAACGACATTATTGTCAATGGCAAGAAAATTTCGGGTAACGCACAGACGCGCAGGTACAATTCAGTTTTACAGCACGGCACACTTTTGCTTGGTGTTGATGTAGAGAAAATGTTTTCTTTGTTAAAAGTGCCTGATGAAAAGATCCGCGACAAAATGATTAAGGTTGTCAGCGAGAGGGTAACTTCGCTTGAAAAAGAATTGTCGAGAAAGGTTCCTTTTGCAGAGGCAGCACAGAAAGTAAAAGAAGGATTTGAAGAAGAATTCAAGGTTGAACTTGTTGAAGAACCGCTGGCAAAAGAAGAGATTTCTCTCGCAGAACAAATAAGAAAAGAAAAGTTTTCTTTGCGCGACTGGAATTACATGAGATAATCAGAAGCTTATAGAAAAAGTCTTGAATCCGCCTTGTGCTTCGGTTATCTCTTTTTCTATTTCGGTGACTTCCGCATTTATCGGCCCTTCATATAACTTTGCGAGTAACTTGCCTAACTTTTCCTCGCTTCCCTCGGCAATTACCTCTACACTACCATCAGAAAGATTCTTAACATTTCCTTTGAGTCTCAGAATAAGTGCTTCCCTTTTTGCGAAATCCCTGAAGCATACACCCTGTACTCTTCCTTTTACAATTGTGTGTAACCTTTTTTCAGGCATGTATCCTGCCTTCCTCTATTTCTTTTACTGCAGACTCAAAACTTTCTCTTGTTTCTTTGTGGGAAAGTTTTTCAAGTGCCTTTTTTTTTGTCAGCCATTCAAATGAATCGTGTTCCTGTGGTTCATCCTCAAGGATTACTTTTTCGTTCTCATCGGCTTTGGCAACAAAAACAATATAGTCATAACAACAGCCGTTACTTTTCCACAGCATTTTTTTGTTAAGCTTTCCTAAAACAACTGTTTTTTCAAGACACGTTTCTTCTATTATCTCTCTTTTTACGGCGTCTTCAGGATTCTCGTTTTCTTCTATTCCGCCTTTGACAAACTCGTATCCTTTCCAAACCAGAATGCGGTGAAGAATCAGGTATTCCCTGTCGTTTTCTGTTTCCCTGAAGATCACTGCTGCAGCGCCTTTCTTTTCCTTACTTTCACAATTCATTTTATCACTTTAAAATATCCCTTGAAAAACTATTATCTGTTTGTCTGCCTTTAAATATTTTCCTTTTTATATCCCTATTCCCAAAAACTGTCCAATAAGGAGAATATCGAGTATTCCCAAGACAACAATCAGCAACACTCCGATAATGTTCTTTGTTCGGCTGTTAGTGTGCTCTCTCATTATTTGTTTGTTGTTGCACAACAACAACAGGATTCCGACAAGGAAAGGAGTCAGGAAACCGTCTGCTATTTGGGTGTAATACAAAAAGTGTATTGGGTTTATTGGTAAGAACGCTAATAATGCTCCGATTAGAAGGGCAAATAAGAATACAAAATAGAATCCTTTTGCGTTTGCAAACTTTTTGTTAATTCCTTCCTTCCAGCCAAAGGTTTCCGAAACAGCGTATGCAGTTGAACCTGCAAGAACAGGCAGTGCAAGGAAACCAGCTATGATAATCCCGAATGAAAACAAGAGATAAGCAAACTCTCCTGCTAGCGGTCTTAATGCCATTGCAGCAGCTTCTGCAGTGTCAATATTATCTACAACCCCGTAAAGAGTTGCTGCTGCAGCAATAATTATGAATGCTGCAATAATATTTGACCAGAGCATTCCGACAGTAGTGTCAAACTCCAGTTCCTTTGGCTTTAGTTTTTTCTTGTGTTCCTCAAGTTCATCAGATGCCTGCCAGAACATCATGTAGGGGGATATAGTTGTGCCGATAATTCCGATTGCAGCTGCAATAAAACCAACTGTAGGAATATAACTCGGAACCACTCCTTGCAGGGCAGCTAGCCAGTCAGGGTTTGAGATGAAGGCGGATATAACATAAACAACTAAAGAAAAAGTAAGTATGAGGAGAGCATTCCTTATTGTCTTATATTTTTTGAAGAGCACAAGGTAACCGACAAGTGCGGTAATAGGGAGAATAAAAATAACGAAATTAAATCCTGTAATCATTCCGACAACTGCAGCCATTCCAGCAATATCTGCTCCAATCGTGGCAAGGTTAACCATTACCAGGGCACTCATCACAACAATAGCAATCTTCTTGCCGTAATGTTCTTTGATAATAGAAGAAAGTCCCTGTCTTTTTACGATAGCTAATCTTCCAGCCATTTCCTGTGCAACAATCATCAGCGGAGTACATAAAACCAGTACCCATAATAGGGCATAACCAAATAATGCCCCTGCAGTAGTGTAAGTAATTATTCCTGCAGGATCGTTATCTGACCCACCAGTAATAACACCAGGTCCTATTTCTTTCTCTATGTGTTTAATCTCTTTTTTAACTATCCTGGCTTCTTTCCTAGCAAACTTTATATCTTTCTCAAGGTCTTCTTCTATAATCTTGATTTCTTTATTGGCAAATTTTAGGTCTTTGTCAAAGTCTTTCTCTAGGACCTTGATTTCTTTACCTATGAAACTCTTTTTTTTCGGCATGTACAAAAAATATTCCTTTTCTTTATTAACTTTTGCCTTCTGCGGGCTTTGCTCTTAAAGGATCCAAAAGCACAAGAGTTTAGGAGCAGAATAAATTAAGGAATAATGTCAACAAAAAAGATTCTGAGGTCATGTTCCTTATATTATATATAGATTTATACTACTTATTCAATTATGATTATTTTTATGATATGCAATTTGATTCAAATAGACAATTATTCTATTATGAACCTACCAGAAGCATTGATTTATCTTCTTATTGTGAACAAGGTAGTTGTATTTACAGACTTCAAGGAAATTTAGAACCTAATAAATCAGCAAATTTCAGAGTCTATAACCATCAAAAATTTGATTGGATATCAGTTTCATGTGGAACCAACAACAAAGCATCAATAATTCTTAATTGAATAACCGAAACTTAAAATACTATCATAATTTAGGGCTTTGTAGTTAAATTATCATAGAAGCCGTTTCTGGGGTTTTTGTAGGTAAATTATCTGATAGTTTCAACCCATTCGGTAAGCTTCTTGAGGAACAATTTTCTGTCTTTTTGGACTTCTTCAGGTAACTCTGAGATTTTTTTCTTTTTGAGTTCTATCGGGTTTTTGGCTTCAAAGAGTTCTATTGGAACAACACATAATTCCATGTCAGTTTTGCCATCCCAGTTCTCATTTACTGGAAAACCAAGCGTTTTGAGTGGCTTGTCCCAGGTGCTGTCAACAGTAATCCATTTGTTGTCTCTTTTGATTTTAAAGAAATTGTGTGGGTCTACTATCTGTGTTCTGTTAAGAATCGCCTTTATTTCGTCTGGAAAATCAACTTTTAGGTTGTTGAATTTGTGCATTGTAATAAAATCCTTCACTTCTATTGAAAGTTCCTGATACAGTTCTTTTAGCAATTCGTGTTTACCAGAGCATGTTCCTTTATTCTGTTCATAAACATCTTTTGGGTCACGAGACCCAATATCACCATATGGAATATCCCTGACCCTTTCAAACAATTTGACAACTTTTTCATCAAATGGTAAATCATTAACCCACTCAGAAATTATCTTTCTTCGCAACTCTGGATCCATGTTTATTTATAGCGTTTAAGTGTTTAAATTGGTTTCGAGAGAGTGGGTCAAAGAGGCTGTGGTCAACAAGAAAAATAAAAAAATTAACAGAGTTAAATACTTATAAATTGTTTTACATCGAACTTAAATCTTCTAAATCAGTATTTAAAATACTATTATAATTTAGGAGCAAGAAATAGTTTAAGAGCAAAGCCCCTTCTGCTTATTTTTGTTCAATTAGATTTAAATAGATTAATGTTCTCTATGCTATTGGTGAGCATTTGTTAAAAGAAATTAGATTTCACGGCAGAGGCGGTCAGGGAGCGGTAACAAGCTCGCAGACACTTGCAACTGCAGCTTTCATTGAAGACAAGTTCAGTCAGGCATTCCCTAATTTTGGGGTTGAAAGAAGAGGAGCACCAGTCCTCAGTTTCACCAGAATTGATGATCACTTCATTAATGTGCGGAGCATGGTTTATGAACCTGATTATGTGGTTGTCCTTGACGCCAGCCTGATAAAGAACATTGATGTTACTGCAGGCATTAAGAAAGATGGAATAATTATCATTAACTCCCATAAGAGTGTGGAAGAACTCGGTATTAAAGGAGACTTTAAGGCATATTCTTTTGACATAACCGAAGTTGCAATGAAAGTAATCGGTAAGCCTTTCGTTAATATTGCTTCTCTTGGTGCTTTCGCTGCCTTAACAGGAGAACTCAAATTAGATTCCCTGAAACAGGCAGTTAATCAGACAATGGGAAAGAAAGGTCCGCTTGCAGAAATAAACAACAAGGCGTTAGAGGAAATCTATGGTGAGTGCATGAAACTTAAGGGTGAATGAATGGCAGGAAAAAAACTCACAGTCGGAGCAGTCATTGAAGAACCAGGTTCTACAAAAGCAACAAAAACAGGTTCTTGGAGATCATTCAAACCAATTATTGATTATGAGAAATGCATTAAATGCGGAATGTGCTGGAAGAACTGTCCTGACGGAGCAATAGACTTCAAGGACGGAAAATATGTAATTAATTATGATTATTGTAAAGGTTGTCTGATATGCATGGCCGAGTGCCCTGCAAAAGCAATCAGCAAGGAATTAGAGGATAAGTGATTAAATGAAAATGATTTGTGAAGCTTCACTTGCAATCGCACACGGTGTAAGGCTATGCAGGCCTGCAGTAGTGCCAATGTATCCTATTACTCCACAGACCCACATAGTTGAAAGATTATCAGACTTTATTAATGACGGTATTCTTGATGCAGAAATGATTCACGTTGAGTCAGAGCACTCAGCTTGTTCTGCTTTAGTCGGTTCAGTTGCAGCAGGCGCAAGAACCTTTACATGCACATCATCACAAGGCCTTGCCCTGATGTATGAAATCCTTCCGATTGTTAGTGGCATGAGACAGCCTGCAGTAATGGCTGTTGCTAATCGTTCTCTAAGCGCACCAATAAACATCTGGAATGACCACAGCGATGCACTCTCAGCAAGAGATCAGGGCTGGATTCAATTATGGGTTGAGTCAAGTCAGGAAGCACTTGACACAGTTATACAGGCTTACAAAATTACAGAGAACAGGGATGTTCTCCTACCAATAATGGTTAACTTAGACGGCTTTACTTTGAGTCACGTATGGGAACCAGTTGATATTCCTGAACAGGAGGACGTTGACAAGTTCCTGCCTGAATTTGAACCACTCTACAAGCTTGACACTGAAAAACCACTTACTTTCGGACCTATTGGATTTCCAAGCGATTTCATGGAATTCAAGTATGCCCAACAGGAAGCATTTGACAAGTCAATGAAAGTCATTAAGGATGTCCACGACGAGTTCGCAAAGAAATTCGGCAGAGCATACGGCGATGGCATCATAGAGCAATACAAAATGAAAGACGCAGAATATGCTATCCTTGGAATGGGGACACTCTGCGGAACAGCAAAAACAGTTGCTGATGAACTGCGGGAAAAAGGATTCAAGGTCGGTGTGCTAAGATTAAGGACCTATAGGCCGTTCCCTAACGAAGAACTCCTGAAGGCAGTCGAAAACCTCAAGGGGCTGGCTGTAATCGACAGGCACATTTCTCTCGGAAACGAAGGCCCTATTGTTAACGAAATCAAATCACTTTTATTTGGCAAGGATCTTAACCTCAAAGTAACTGGTTACATTGCAGGTCTCGGAGGACGAGACATTAAACTAGAGCACTTAAGGCAGGTTTATGAAGACCTGCAGAAGGGCAAGGAAGGGAGCTGGTTATTTTGACTGAAAAGCAAGAACTTGTAGCAGGATTACCAAAAGAAGAGTACTTTGTTTCAGGGCACAGGGCATGTGCTGGTTGCGGAGAAGCTCTTGCTTTAAGGCACATAGTTAAGGCATCAGGAAAGAACACTATTGTTGTTTCTGCAACAGGGTGTATGGAAGTTGTTTCAACACCTTACCCGGAAACAGCATGGAAAATTCCATGGATACACGCGGCATTTGAAAACAATTCAGCAGTCGCTTCTGGAGTTGACCGTGCTCTAAAGGCACAAGGCAGGAGAGACAAGGTTAACCTCGTGGTTCTTGGCGGAGACGGTTCATCTTTCGACATTGGTTTCGGTGCACTTAGCGGAGCACTCGAAAGAGGACACAAGTTCACTTACATTGTTACTGATAATGAGGCTTACATGAACACAGGAATACAGAGAAGCGGAGCTACATTTCCTTACGCGCACACAACTACTACTCCATTCGGGAAAAAAATACACGGCAAACAGGAACCAAAAAAACCCTTGCCATTGATTGTTGCTTCCCACGGCATTAGATATGTTGCAACAGCATCAATCGCTAACTTGCCAGATTTTTACGCTAAAGTAAGAAAAGCCCTCACAGTTGATGGGCCGAGTTTTATTCATACTCTTACACCATGTACTCCTGGTTGGGGCATTGATCCGTCAAAGACTCTGGAGTTATCAAGACTTGCTATCCAGACAAGAGTCTTCCCTATTTACGAAATTGAAAACGGTGTCCTGAAGTTCAATCAGAAGGTAACTGCAGAAACAAAGAAACCTGTTTTGGAATACCTCAAGTTACAATCCAGATTCAAGAAGCTCGGTGAAGAAGAAGTCAACAAGATACAAAAATATGTTGATGAAAGATATGGTTTCTTAGAAGGAATCGAAGGCAAGAAAAGCTTTGATGTCTTATTCTGATAATTATGCCTGTATTTCACTCCCGCAGTAACCGAGTAAAAAGAGAAACTCAAATTGACAGGTTGCCTGTTTTAGCTGGTTCAGGAACAACAAGGGGAAAATCTATTCACCTTCCTAAGAGAAAGTGGGGTACTGAAACTAGTTCTATTGCAGGTATAGAGAAGTCTTTAGAAGTCCCTTTAAGGAAACAGCTTGCAGAGTTGCCAGGAAAACCTGTTGTTGTTGACTGGGGCTGCGGTTCAGGGAGAGCCGTATCGCAGATAGCTGAACAGGTTCCTAAAGCAAATTGTTATGGGTTTTCTTCAGATTCTTATTTTGCCTGGAACAAGGCTGTTGAAAAAATAAAAACGCAAAGTTTATTCAGGCACCAGAAACAGATTTTTTCAGTTACTTTAAAAACAACTCTGTTGATTTAGTGTATTCTCATCTTGGTTTTGTCCATCTTTTTTCGACTAAACCACACCTCAAACGAGGGTACATGGAGCATGTTGTTCCTAAACTAAAAATAGGCGGCAGAATAATCTTTTTCAGTCCTGATTTTAAGGTGCAGAGCACTGGGAAGTTTAGTTTTGAAAGAACTGCAAATGATACCTGCATAATCACACGATTAAAATAACGAAGTTCTACAATTGCCTTACTTTGACATTGCTCTCTTCAATAAGCTCTTTGCTTAAATCGTCAGGGTATCCTTCCTTAAAAACAATTTCTTTTATCCCTGCATTAATCAGTAACTTTGCGCACATACTGCACGGGAAGTTTGTGCAGTAAACAATTGCTTTGTCAATTGGAACACCAAACTGTGCTGCCTGTGCAAT
>CAZEVB010000026.1:0-9788 GCA_964515835.1 uncultured archaeon
TAACGCTTATACATCAAAAGTATTTAGGTTTGGAAGTATATAAAGATTGCTAAAAAGAAAAAACAAGGAAATAGAAACACAACATTCCTCTGAGTTACCAAATAATTAATCTGAAAGTTCGCCTGAATTATACCTATAAATTGCAAGGCCTTTTTGCTTGTCTTCAAACATAAAATCAAAAGAAGACTCGTTCTTTTCATAGAAATCTATTATCTTCTGCCGCTCATTGAGAATAGTATCTCTTCGGGGGGCAGTCCGGTCAGAGAGATAAGAATAATCGAGTATCATTAAGTAAGAATTTTCTCCAAAATTCTCTAACTTTTCAGCGATACTTATGTTTTCGGGGTTGCCTGCAAGATCCGAACCAGGAGTTATGCTCAGGTATTTTCTTTCAGGCAGAAGACCTTTCATAAAATATATGCAGTCGTCAGAACTGCCTATGATTAAAGAACCGGTTTCTGTGTTAGAATATACCTCATCCAAGACACCCTGCCTGTAATTAACAAGAAAATCCTGGTGTATGCCTGAAATAAAAATTGTTCCTGCAAGAGCAACAATCACAAGAGAATAAACAATCAACCGAAAATTCTTTTTCAGTACCGAAAAGCGGTCAACAAGAGAATCAAGGAATGAAGAATAAGGAATTAACAAAACACCGAGCATTGGAATTAGATACCTGTGCCTTGTAATGAAAAGAGTGTCAAGCGAAAGGTCAAAAGCAAAGAACCTTGTGAAGGTTGCATTGAAAATAAGGTAAGCTATTGAAAGACCAATAAACTCGTTTCTCATTCCTGTTCTTTTCTCTAACAATGGAGACAACAAAAGCAACGGATAAAGAAAAATAAATACAGCTGCAAAAACAAGAATATCTATTGGGTCTAGGGATAATATGCTTGATAAGAGACCAAAAGCAGTATGCGAACCAACTGAGAACGGCGAACCATAAAATAAAATATTAAGAAGTCCAACAAACAAACCGATAACCAGTAGTGGCGCCATAAAATAAGGGAGTTTTTTTCTGTTGGAGAAAAATGCCCCTGCAACAAAAGCAGCTATTGCTAATATCACATCATACCGAACAAGAATCGCGAGTCCTGCCATTAGTCCTGAAATTGCCCACGATATTTTTTTGTCTGAAAGATAAAAATAAACCGAAGCAAGGAAAAAAGTCAGAACAAGAAAACCAGGGTAAACTGTCCTGGCTATCCAGGTGAATATTGGGAACAAAAGATAAAGTAGAGAAAATTCTTTTCGTATTCCAAGTCTTTTTAGTATGATAAAGAAAATGAAAAAGTTAATGAGGTGTATAATCAAGCCTGACACCATTACACCGGAAATACCTAAAGGAATAAATGGAACAAGAAAAACAGATTTTCCTATGAACCTGTTTGAGACATATTCTTCGCCGTTAAAGTAAGATGCTCTGCAGGCATATTCAGGTTCAGAAACACCGATTTCTCCCTGCGTGAGAAGCAATGCTCTTTTTACATATCCGTGTTCATCAATGGAGGACCAGATAGGCGGAAAGAAAGCAAAAAAAATCACGAGGTAGAGCAGAGCAAAGAAAAAGAAGAACTTTTTGTCGGCAAAGCCTGTATATAATTTCTGAAGTCCGAGCATAAACAGATTATTCAAATAACTATTATAAAATAGTTATGCATTGAACAATGTACTAAAAGAAATCGGACAAAAAAAAGTGGAGTGTTGCTAAATAAGGCAATAATTATTTTATGAGGGATTTTATCAGTGAAAGTACTTGTGTTTTTCCTAACTTTGATTCTCCTGCGGTTCTAACCGAAAATGTGTAATCAACTTTTGCTATTTTGAGGTCGCGTGGTGCGCACTTGAGAATATTGAAACAGGTAGCGAATCCGGCGAGATCGAATCTGTGCAGGTTTTTGTTTATTATGCTATTTACTACTGAAGTTCTGCCTGCAAAAAATCCTGTTGAAACATCATAATTGAACATGACTCGCGGAAGCAGACGTATCCTGCAGAGTGTTTTTGCTCCCAGAGAAACAATCTTCCTGTAAACAGGCCAATCGCCGGATAGCTGTGTCCTGTTCCCAAGAACTAAATCGTATTTGTTTTCAAGAAGCCTGTAAAACTCGGCTATCTTTTCAGGCGGATGCTGGAAATCGCAGTCAATAACAAGGAAGTATTCAGTCATTACCATGTTTAGTGCGTCAACCATGCTTGCAACAAGACCCTTCTGGACATTCTTCCTCAAAAGGAAACCCACTCTCTTGTTTTTTGCCCGAATTTGATTTACAACTTTCAGAGTATTATCCTTGGAGTCATCATCAGAAACAATCACATTAATCTTCGGATAATTTTTAACAAGATAATTGAGCATCCTGCCGATGTTTTCTTCTTCATTAAGAGTCGGGATGAGAACAGTCAACTTTGAGTAATCTCCTTTAGGCATATGAATAAGAACTTAAGAAAGATTTAAAAATTAGGGGAAGCCACTGTTAGGATAGTATAAAACATTTTAATGCTTTGCAGGCGAGTAGTTAGTATGGCCAAAAGCAAAGAAACACTCGGCATACTCAATGGCTCATACAAGCAGGTAAAGAAGAACGCCCGGATTCTAAGTATCCTGATGCTTGCTTTTGTAATGCGTATGGCATATCTTGAAAGACCTTTTTTGGGAACTGATGAGGGACACACAACATATGTATTGGCTCAAAGCTGGAGTGGGCTTATAGAGAATGTTTACTATGAGTATTCGCCGCCTTTATATTACATGCTCGCCAAAACAGTTCTGTTGCTTTCACAGGACCTGTTTTTTGTGCGGCTTATCTCGGTTATATCCGGAGTACTGCTGGTGCTCTTTAGTTATCTTCTCTTCAGAAGAATCGCGAACGAAAACACGGGGCTTATCTGTGCACTGCTTGTTGCGGCGAATCCTTTACTAATAGCATATTCCCAGCACATGAGAAATTACATGTTACTGCTCTTCCTTTTCATTGCCTCGCTTTATTTCCTCAGGTGTTATCTTGAAGAAGAGAAAAACAAATATCTTTTTGCATGCACGTTTATGAATGTACTGTTAGTGTTCACACACTATCATGCACTGATTATGCTGTTCTCGGTAACTTTACTCCTTCTGATTTATAGGTTCTGGCTCAAAAAAGCGCTTGTGCTGAAAAAAGCGCTCGCAGTAGTGGCAGTGCCGCTGGTTCTTTTTCTCGTGAATGTCCCGATGCTTATATCAAGCATGCAAAGAGCAGCTACTGACAGCTGGCTTAACAGTACAGGAATCATTGATGCAGGATATCTTTTTTACAAGTACTTTGTGGGGGCAAATATTCATTTACTTAGCGGAAATAACCTGCTCCTGTTTGCGGTTTTCCCTCTTTCAATAGCACTCTTTGCTTTCGGGGCATGGAAGTTGTGGAATGAAAAGAAAATTCTGGCTATTTTTCTGGCACTCTTTCCGGCTATATTCTGTTTTGGGGGTGCACAACTATTTCCTTTCTTTTTTCACTATAGATATCTTGTTTATACCTTACCAGTGATGCTCGGAATCATGGCTTTCGGAATAAACCAGATAAAAAATACTTACTTAAAGGCAGTTGCCATTACATTGCTTCTTGCAATGTGGATCTGGATAACATTTATTTATTATGGAGTAACCGGTTTGCCTAACTGGGGAACATTATTCGGATTATAAACAAGCATTCTGAAAGTCCGCATGAACTATAAGACTAGGCCATAACTAGCCCCCTGATTATAGACTAAGATTATAAACTTTTAGACTTAAATTATAATTGGCATGGGCTACACAATAACCGGCAAAGAGAAATTGAAGCATATTGAAAAAGTACTCGAAGGAAAAGACAGAAAAATCCGGATAGCCGACATTGGCGGAAACAAACATGATCTCGGATTCTTTAAGGCTCTTGGGTTTAAGAAAATAATTGTAATGAACAATTCCGAGAAGGAACTTGAAGGCTGCCCAAAAGAAAATTCGGTTTTATTGGATATAACTAAGCAACTTCCTGCCAAAATGAAAGGAAGTTTTGATGCAGTAATTGCAATGGATTTAATTGAACATCTTGTTATTCCGGATCAGGCAATAGTTAACATGAACCAGATGCTTAAAGAGGGAGGGAATCTGATAATAACTACTCCTAACCTTGCCAATCTTTTTAACAGGATTTTTCTGCTGATTGGCTGGTCGCCGACAAACTACCATGCCTCAACAATAAAGACAGGCAATCCCTTAGTAAAAGCAAGAATCAGTGCGTGTTTCAGGAACTCTTTTCCCCATAAATCGGTTTTTACTTCAAAACAACTGAAAGAGTTAGTTGAGCTGTACGGGTTCAGAGTTACAAAACATGAGGGGTATGATTACAGTTCAGCTAATCCCTCGAAATCAGGGGGGAATTACAGTTTTTTCAGGAGAACAATAAACAGAGTATTGCCTGCATCAATGAAGGAAGGCATATTTCTATTATGTGAAAAGAGAGAGTTAATCGGAGTGGAAAAGATAAAAGAAAGGTTTTTGTAAATATATTCAGAGGGTTAAACAAAAACAAGGAATTTTAAACATTTACCAGTTTTATCAATTAATAAATTTAAGACAATCTAATGAATTAACCTGAATTTTTAGTAGTGGTGGGAAAATAGTGTTTGGCGGAAAACTCAAGATAAATAAAAAAGAAATTGCACTGGTCCTGATCATATTCCTGTTAGCTTTCGGGATAAGGGGTTATCTCATGCAGTGGGACCTGTTCTTTGGGTTTGACAGTTATTTCCACGCAAAAGGAGTTTCTTACATTTTAGAATATGGTGCGATACCTGCCACAGACCCGCTGGCTTACTACCAGCTTGGCGGTTCAATTATGGAAGGATATGAAACCTTCTGGTATTTCAGCGCTATGCTGTATAAAGCGTTTACACTTAATGCTCCTTACGACAAAGAGCTATGGATATTTTTCGTGAAACTAATTCCCGCGCTATTCGGGGCACTGACAGCAGTTGCTATGTACTTTCTCGGCAAGGAAATGTTCAATAGCAAGAAAGCGGGAATCGCGACAGGTGTGCTGGCGGCAGTTGTTCCTTCTTATGTTTACAGGACAATGGCAGGATTCTTTGAGGAAGATGCAATCGGTTTCCTGTGGTTAGTGCTCGGATTTTATTTTCTTGTAAGGGCACAGAAAGAAGAGGGAATCAGCAAAAAGAGTCTAGGCTTCGCAGTTGTTTCAGGAATTTTCTTCAGCATAATGGCTGCTATGTGGAGCATGTTCCTGTTAGTGCCGATAGTTCTCGGCGGATATTTTATTATAGGGGCAATAGACATTTTTTCTAAATCAGGAACAAAGAAACTGAAGCACTTTGTAATTACATTTGCGGCAAGTTTTGTTCCCTTTGCAGCAATAACAAGCTTAATAAAGGGAACAGGATGGATGTCGCAAATGTTTGGTTACATGTTATCCCCTCTGCCTGACGGTGACTTTACTCTGCTAATCGGTCTTGCAGTACTAATGATCGGTTTGTTTGCTTACATTATCTTTGCAAGCTCAAAGAAAATCAAGGAAAACAAGGCACTGCCTTTCATTTCCGCGGTCATGCTATATCTGGTTTTCTTTACAATGATTGCAGCATTCCTAACCATTGACGACCTTAGGGAGGGAAGCACTTCAATCTTTGACTGGACCATCGGTGAGGAAAACACTGGAAGACAGTTCTTCGGATTAAAGTACAATGCAATGATTATTTTCCCGTGGCTGGCACTGCTAATAATACCTTATTACCTTTACAGGAAAAGAGACGACAAGGACTTCAGCCATTTCGCCATAATACCTTTCTTATGGACCGCAGTAACACTTGCAATGGCATGGTATAAACTAAAGTTCACTTACACTTTTGGTTTACCCATAGCGCTATGCGGCGGTTTTATCATCTGGCAGACGTTTGAAGTCATAAAGAAAAGGAATGATCTTGAAAAGTTTATTGCAGTTGCACTTGTACTGCTCTTACTGATGACTGGAATTGCCGCAGGCAGTTTCTTTGTCACCCAAAGACCGCCGAACATAGAGACAACAGCAGGATGGAAAGATGCTTTACTCTGGATGAAAGACAATACTCCGGAGGACTCAAAAGTATTCAACTGGTGGGACGAAGGCCACTGGATTAGTTTTATTGCAGAAAGAAGTGTCTCGATAGATAACAGGAATATTTCTATGGAAGGAGATGCTAACTTTGCACAGTTTATTCTCGCAGAAGACGAGAACAAGGCATATGAGATAGTCAAGAGTTATGGTGCAGACTATGTTATTGTCAGCAATGACCTTCTTTACAAGGCAGTATCCATGGGCATATATGCTTACCAGACAATAAATGTTAATGACCCGAGAATGATTGGTTATTTTGGAACAGTAATTGGCTGTTCAAAAGAATCAAACAATGACAGGATTGAGTACCAGTGCGGTAGCTGGCGCTATGATGAAGAGACAATGAACTCACTGCCAACAATCTGGCAGGAACAACAGAACAGCGTGGTTAATGTGCCTTCCGGTGGTGGCTACGCAACAATACGGGTAAACATTTACAGGACAGAATACAATAATGCACTATATGTGTTCTCAGAGAGAAGCAACAAAACAATGCTGGTTAAACTCTGGATGAAGAAAGCAAGTACTTTCGAGAAATTCTCGGAAGTTTACCCCGGCTCGGCAGTAAAAATATTCAAGATTTATTAGCATTTGGTTTTATAACTGTACCAAAAACTGCAAATAAAAACAAAACCAAGTTTATTATATAGAATAATATATTGTGAAGTGATCTGTTTTGATATGTCTGGCGAATATTCCTTCATTAGCCATAGTACTAATAACAGTAGCACTATGTTCCTGGATAATTACAAACGCTATTCTTCCTAAATGGATAGACAGAATGAAGTTCAGGAAGATAACCGGCAAGGACATGAACAAACTGAATGGCGGAAAAATAGCTGAAATGGGCGGAGTATCTGTTATCTTCGGGTTCTGTGCAGCAATGCTTGCAGCAATCTTTTTATCCACTTACAGCGGGATCTTTGAACTCAATAACACTGTTCTGTTTGCATCACTCGCAACAATCCTAATTATCGGGTTAATTGGTCTGGTTGATGACATTATCGGGTGGAAACAGGGCATCAGAAAATGGCAGCACGCACTAATACCAGTCTTTGCTGCCCTGCCAATGATGGCTATTGCAGCAGGAACAACAGCCCTCAAGATACCTTTCCTCGGGGAAGTTAATTTCGGTATTCTATACTCGCTTCTCTTAGTGCCGATAGGAATTACAGGCGCAAGCAATGCATTCAACATGCTGGCAGGAATGAACGGGCTTGAAGCAGGACAGGGAATAATTATTGTCGGTTCACTAACAGGACTTGCTCTTTTAACAGGGCAAATGGAAGCAGTAATTATAGGAATCGGAATGACTGCCGCACTCATAGCTTTCCTGAAATACAATTGGTCACCCGCAAAAGTATTCGGAGGAGACTCACTCACACTGATGACCGGTGCTTCAATCGCAGTTATCTCAATAATCGGCAACATGGAAAAAATAGGGATAATGTTTCTCGCGCTTTACTTTGTTGAACTCGTGTTGAAGGCAAGACACAAGTTTCAGTCAGAATGTTTCGGCATACCGCAGAAAGACGGGACACTTAAACCACTCACAAAAGACGGTTCATTAACACAGTTGATTATGTCAAGGGGAAGGTTCACTGAAAAACAGGTTGTCTACATTATCTTCGGGATGCAATTAGTGATCTGCATTGCAGTAATCGCAATATCCTTCTTTGGATTATTCAAGTTCACTGACTTGGTGTTATTTTGAAAAAAGTTTGTGTAGCGTGCTCCGGCGGAGGACACTTAACAGAAATAATGCAAATAAAGGATGCTTATTCCAAGTTCGATTATTATTATGTTACCTTCAGGAGACCAAATTCTGAAGAACTGGCAAAAAAAGAAAAAGTCTATTTTACAGAGTGCCCGTCAAGAAACCCGTTAAAGTTTTTAGCGAACTTTGCACAGAGCCTAAAGATATTCCTGAAAGAAAAACCAGACGTGGTTCTAAGCACCGGAGCAGATGCCGCAGTTGCAAGCTGCATAATCGCAAAATTATTCGGAAAGAAAGTGGTTTTCATTGAGAGCTTCTGCAGAATCAAAGGACCGAGCTTATCCGCAAGAATTGTTTATCCTTTTGCAGACCTCTTTCTCGTGCAGTGGAAAGAGAACCTCAGGTTCTTCCTGAAAGCAAAGTACAAAGGAGCAGTGTTCTGATGATTTTTGTTACAGTCGGCACTCACAGGCAGCAGTTTGACCGATTGCTGAAAGAAATAGACCGACTAGTCAAAGAAGGAACTGTCAAAGAAGAGGTCTTTGCACAGACAGGGAACTCAACCTATGTTCCACAGGAATACAAAAGCACAAAATTTCTGTCAGACAGCGAGTACAACAAGATGATGAAGAAAGCAGACTTGGTTATTACTCACGGAGGAGCAGGAGGAATAATAACTGCAATGGGTTACAGGAAGAAAATTATTGTTGTGCCGAGGTTAGAGAAATTTGGCGAGCATACTAATGACCATCAGATAGAGTTATGCGAAGCAATCTCTGCAGACGGAAAAGCAATAATAGTTAAGGAAATAAAGAGACTTGGGGAAACTATTGTGGGATCAAAGAAATTTAAACCAAGAACAGAAAACACTAAAGAAGGACTCATAAAAGAAGTCAAAGGATTTATAGAAGGAATCTAGATGGCAAAACATGAAAGTGCGAGCATAATAATGGCTGTCTACAACGGGGCGCCAACTGTTGAAAGAGCAATAAAGGCAATGCTCAAACAGGACTATAAAGGAGATTACGAGATTATTGTTGTTGATGACGGGAGCACAGACGGAAGCAGGGAGATTATTGAAAAACTTGAAAAACCGGGAAAAGTAAAGATGCGGTTCCTTAACCACAGCGGGGTCTGCAGAGCAAGAAACAGTGCAATAAAACTCGCGAAAAACAATATTATAATTAACATGGACCAGGACTGTATTCCTGACAGGGAGTGGCTGAAGAAAATGGTCTCTGGTTTTGATTCCGAAAAAGTCGGGGTTGTGAGTGCTTATGGTTATTACGGCGGAACATCAACAGGATTCAGAAAAGAGCTGCTTGATAAAGTAGGCGGATATGACGAGGACTATGGTTATTACAGGGAAGACACTGATTTAAGCTTCAAGATAATGGACCGGGGTTATGAGTTCAGGTTAATCAAGGCGGATTATCTGCATGACCGCAAGGAAACCAAACCAAAAGGAATCACCGAAATAATTAGGTATAGCCTGAAGAGACTTAACTATCACCAGAATGATGTTTTGTTATACAAAAAGCACCCGACAAAAACATGCAAAGAGTTTCTTCACATTAAACACGGTTTTTTGATTGACCCTAAATGGGATTTTATGACTGCAACAGGCACATGGGAAAAAGGAAAGAAAATGAAACTCAGTTCGCCAAGGGGCATTGTATTTATGGAAAACAAGAGTCCCTTGCACAGTCTCCTGATAATTGCAATCGGAATAACCTATGTGTTAGCTGTAAAAGCGAGCAGATTTATCGGGTCAGTCAGATTTAGAAAACTTTTGATATAGGTTTTAGTATGAATGATTTCTGGGAAAACAAAAAAGTTATTGTTACGGGGGCAAGCGGTTTTGTGGGAAGCTGGCTATGCAAAGAAATGCTTGAGAGAAAAAGCCGAGTAATAGGAATAGTTAATGACAAAGACAAAATACAGGC
>CAZEVB010000027.1:0-2425 GCA_964515835.1 uncultured archaeon
TTCGAGTTTTTTATTGTGGATTCGAATGGCCAGATAATGAATAAAGCAGATTTACTAATAAAGAAAGCAAAACAGAACAATCCTAATTTACCAATAACAAAAGAGATTGGAAATAGTATGATAGAGATAAATGGTTATCCTAAAGAAAAACCTGAAGAGACTCTACAAGGCATAATGGAAGCATACAAAGTACTGATTAGTGTTGCACATAGCGAAGATCTTTTCCTATGCCCCCTAGGGTGTTATCCCGGAAAATTCAAACCAAAAATGAGGACAGGCGGAGTATATGACATAAAGAAAAAAATATTGGGCGAAAAATTCCCTATAACTGGAACTGTTTGCGGATTACATTATCACTATACAATGCCAAAAGGAATTTTTGATAAAAAAACACTAAAACTTAAGAAACTTGTGAGATCTGAACTCAAGCAGTCTTTAATGAGCTCGTACAATTTAATGATTGCACTCGATCCTGCAATAACCACAATAATGGCTTCTTCCCCATTTTACATGGGAAAATATTATGGCAAAGACTCAAGAGTTTTCTGGTACAGAGGAGGCAAAAAACTCAAGTTCATGAAAGGACTTTATTCGGAGTTCCTTTCACTGGGTGGTTTGCCACCATACAAACAAACACTTACTGATCTTTCGTTCTCGCTTTACCGGAGAAATGCAATCTGGGAAAAAGAAGGAATCAAAACAGGATGCAATAATAATTTCATGAATAAATACAAATCCGATCTTGATATTGCATGGAATCCTGTTAGACTAAACAAGCATGACACTTTAGAACACAGGGGCATGGACATAAATTATTTGGACAGCATAATGGGAATCTCAACACTACTTAATTTTACTTTTGCAAAAGTACAGAAGGATCTTTTAGTTGTTGTTCCAAGCGACATAGGAAAAGAAGAACCATTCAAAATAGAAGGAAACATAATGTACATTCCTCCTCACACACATGTCAGAAACCATTTACAGTATCTCGCGGCAAAAGACGGGTTTGATAATGAGGAAATAAGAAAATATTGCGGTCGTTTCATTAGGCTGGCGAGAAAATTGCTCATGAAAGAGCATATTAACATTGCAAAGCCTGTTTTTGATATTTACAATGAGAAGGAGTCTTTGTCAGACAAAATATTACAGTTTGCATCCAAAAAGGGATTCGAGAAAATCGAAGAATTAGATGAAAAACTTGCACACGAAATTGCAATTAATGCTGCAGAAGAATCAGAAATACGGGTCTTTGAAACAGAAAAACTGCTTTCAAAAATGTTTTGATTTCTCAAAGGAATAGGTTGTTAAGATCCAGTGATCTTGTAGTGTTTTGTTCTCTTGTAAATAAAGTCAATGAATTTTTCAGCCAACTGCCCCTTAAAATAGTCGGGCATTATTCCGGGAGTCATGTTAACCTCAATGAGCCAGTAACTGTCCTTGCTTTTAATAAAGTCAACTCCGCATAAATCCAGGCCAAGGATTCTCGCTGCTTTTATTGCCGTTTCCTTGATTTCTTTTGGCAATGCTATTTTGTCTGCTCTTCCACCCAACGAAACATTAGCACGCCAATCCCCTTTTTTTGCTGTTCTCTTGACTGCGAAAACATCATCACCAAGAACATTGCATCTGATATCGGAACCGTCATTCTCCATGAAGGCCTGGAAGCTGACAAATTCTTTAAAGACATTCAGGGTGTCGGCCAATGGGAGCAGGTCTCTCTCGCTGTTAGCAACCATGACCCCTTTCCCCCCAAAACCTGAAATGAGTTTCACTGCCAAAGGAAAACCTATCCTTGAAGCCATTTTCTTTGCAGGTTCTGCAGAAATACTTAAGGCAGAGTCAGGGACATTAATGTCAAAAGAAGCCAGCATCTGCATAGTGAAGTACTTGTTGTTAGTGATTCTGAATGAGTCTGTTGTAGAAGGAATATAAACATTCGATTCTTCGAGGGTCTGTAGAACTACTTCCGCAAAAATTCCGTCTCCTGAAAAGAATCTTGGCAGACAAACATCAAACTCTAACAGGTCAGTATTCTTGTAAAGTAGCTTGGTATCACCATCATAAAAATCAAGGCGTAGCTTGTCGAGGGGTACCGCTAAAACAGTATCAAAGTGTTTTTTAGCTGCTTTAATCATGTAAGCGCTGACTTCCTTGCGGGAGCTGCATCCTTCAATCAAGACAAACTTCAAGAATCATCACCAAGTTTTTTTATGAACATGTCAACAATAACTGACTCGATGTTTATCCCGAATGCCTTGTTAAACAAAGAGAAATCAATGAGTGGTTTAATTCCGACTATCTTATCATTAATTATTTTTACGGTAACAATATCTGTTCCAATGTTTCGGGCTACTTTTAAGGCGAGCTTTTTGTCGTCTTCACTGAGAGCTGTCTTAATCAGTTTTTCGTTGTTAGTGAATTTTTC
>CAZEVB010000027.1:2525-5609 GCA_964515835.1 uncultured archaeon
CTTGGCTTTATTCCTTTTTCTTCAAAGGCTGCCTTTAATGCATCAATATTTCCAGATTTAGGCTTTGAAATTATAGCAATATTCATACAAACGCCATTCTCTTGTAGTACTAATTCTTTTTAGGCTTTTCTTCAGGCTTCCAAATTTGTTTTGTTCCTTTATATTTAGATCGAAGATTCTTAAAAACGTGTTCTGAGAGGAGGTTGTTTATTGTAGCGCTTTGTCTGATCATTTTTCTTAAGTTCCTTTCAAATGACTTTCCCAGTTCCTCATAAGCAGAAGCATCTGCATAAATCAAACCCTCGGTAACACGCCAATAAGCTGACGAGCCTTTCTTTGCGAAAACAAGATAACCCCGTTTTTTGTCGGTGCCCATCATGCCCTCTTGGATTAACCTGTAGTCAATCAGGTAGACTCCTGCTGTTTCAGAGCTAGGATCCATGATAATGAGTTCGTCATCCTCAACACCAACACACAAAACATAATGTCCTCGGCTACCGACATTAGGGAAAACAACTGGCTTGTGGAACCAGAGGATTACTAAAGCACCTTCACTAATCCACGCCCTTACCTCTTCCTTTAAGTCGGAGATCTTGTCATAATCAATAAGAGCACCTCTAACCATGTTGTTCGAAACTTTTCTGACTGCTTCAACCAGTTTTCTTGGCCCTGTTCCCCCAGGAACTCGGGTGCCTGCAACCTTGCCTACTTTTTGTTGAGTGGTTTCGAAACCAAAGAAAGAAAGCATCATTGTGGCACAGGCAGGACCACAGTAAGACTTGTCCTGAGTAGTGAATCTTGCTCTCAATTGTTCAAGTTTTGAGATGTCCTGCCTTGACCTCTTGAGGTATATCTTGCTGTTAAGAACTATGCTGTTTGGAATCATTAAGTTGTATCCGGAAGCCTGCCTAATGATGGTCGAGGTATTAGTAATGCCTATTATTTCTCCTTCATCCTCTCCAACTATTACTCGCTGACCTGGCTTCAGAACAACTCTTTCCAGAATTGCTCCTGAGAAGAGGTTCATTGCAGGAACCTTTAGGACATAATAAGCAAAAGCCGCCAGTAGAACAACCAAAGAAAGAAGAACTGCTAAAAGAATCTCGTTAATAAATGGAATTGCAAAGCCGACAAAGTTAAAAGAAATGCTGATTACAACCAGGAAAAGAAATATCTTGGTGAAAGAAAAGGCAACATCAACTATTCCTGTTGAAATACCAATCTCTGAAAGAGAACCCTTAATGCCGATTCTGTCCGCCATTGTCTTGACAATTTCCATCAATAGATTAATGACAATATAACCAAACAATAGCAATAAGCAGAGTACAACAGCATTAGGTACTGCGGATATTATTCCCTGCACAATCAATTGTGCAGCATTAACATTCAGGAGGTTAAGGGAAACAATTATAGCTAGGACAATGAAAAAAAGCTCGATGAAATAAACAAAGGACTTTGAGGTTCCTTCACTCATTAAAGAGAACCTTTTAGTCAGGTAAATAAACACCCTGCTGGTTAATTTTGCAACGATTATTCCTGCTGCAACTGTGAGCAATGCAAGCACAATAGTAGTCATCTCAGGATTAGAGAAAATCCCATAATAGTCTGAAAGATTAATGAGTCCTTGCATGTTACTACCTTATTATTAAAGAACCTAATTTATTAATATGGCTTACGTCTGGAGATAAGTATGGAAAAAAAGTTGATAGTGCTCTGTAACGAGAAACAATATGAAGTAACCCGAATAAAAGAAGAAGCACTTAAAAGAAACATTCGAGTATGTGTGACTTCGACAGAAGCATTTACTGAAGATCTTCTTACAGGAGGCTCTTTTCTCCTTATAAGATCAGTCACAGGGGCACTAAAAGAAGCAAAGGAAATAGCAAAAAAAGCACATGCAAGAGGCCTTGCGGTTTTTGACAGAAAATTCCTTACAGACAAGTTTTACAACAAGATGACTGCTTACGAGAAAATGAAAAAAGCAGGATTCTTTTTACCTCGCGTTATTAAACTTAATAACCAGACTATTCATACAATAAAGAAAGAGTTTGTTTCGGATTATGTTGTAGTCAAGCGTTTTATCGGGAAAAGAGGCAAACACATTTTCAGGACAAAAAAGGACAAACTAAAGGAATTCTATGAAAAACTTCCGAAAGGAAAGTACTTGGCACAGGAATTCATAGAAATAGAAAAAGAATTGAGAGTAATCATAATAAGAAACAAGTTTTTTGGCGCAGCAGAAAAGAAATCAGGACAATGGAAGAAGAACCTTTCAAGAGAAGGTTCTGCAAAACCCACGAGAATAAGCAGAAAAGTCAAAGAGGCCTGCGAGAAAGCAGCAAAATTGTTTGACGTGGATATTGCAGGCATTGATGTCGGCCTCTCAAAAAACAAGATCTTTATAATAGAAGTAAACAGAAGCCCTGGTTTTAAGCAGTTTGAGAAAGGCACTAAGAAGAATGTTGCTAAAGAAATAGTAAAGTCTGTATTGAAGAACTAATTCTCGTGTTTCACAAGGGCAATAATGAATTTCTTCGTGTATTCAAGTTCACTGATTGTTATTGACTCCTTGAAAGTGTGCGGATCCTTTCCTCCAGGACCATAACCAACAGTAGCTATTCCTAATCGCGCTATAAATCTCCCATCTTGCCCCCCTAACTCGCAAGCAAGCTCGGGTTTTCTTTTTTTCAGTTTTGTTACTACTTCAGTAACTTCTTTTACAAATTTATTATCCTGAGAAACATAATAACCCCTACTACCCAAAGCCCAAACATTTGCCTTCAAAGAGTGTTTCTTGAGGAGCTTCTTCACAAAATCCTTGAACTGTTTCTTTTCATGCTGCACTTTTGCTTCAGGAATCATCCTTATATCAACTCCGACTTTTGCACTACCCGGAATAGCATTAGTTTTGTGCCCTGCATTGAGCATAGTTACACTCATTCGCCCAATAACTTTCTCGAAAGGAGCAAATGAGGGAGCATCAGCAACAGAGACTTTTTTTTGCATTATCTTCCGATAACCCACGAGATCCTTTAGAAAAGGAACTATTAAATGCACTATATTTTGAGTCATGAAAGGATAACC
>CAZEVB010000027.1:5709-9719 GCA_964515835.1 uncultured archaeon
TTTGAAAGCAGTCTTGAGATTTTCTCATAATTCTTTTTCTTGAGGCTATCAGTGTTTATTGCAACGAGCTTCTCAAGAAGATCAAGTTCATAGGCCAGACAATCAGTTTCTTTCACTTTATGATTAAGTCATAACTCCTTTTTTAGTTTTTGCCAAATTAACGTGATTATGAAGGCAAATTAGCTGTGGAAAGCTTTTATTATTATAAAACCTATAATTAACTATGCTTTTTGAGAGAGCGAGTGATTATTTTTTCAGACTGGAAAACGTCAGCTCAAGAATAGAAATGACTAACATTCTTTCAGAATTATTAAAAGAAGTTGAGCAGGAAGAAATAAGAAAACTGGTTTATTTGTGTCAGGGAAAGGTTGCTCCCGAATACAAGGGAATAGACATCGGAATGGGAGAAAAGTTCATTGAAGAAGCAATTGCAAAAGTATCGGGGCACTCAAAAGAAACAGTAGAAAAGGCCTACAAGAAAAAAGGAGACCTTGGAATTGTTGCAGAAGAACTAACAGGAAAAAAAAGACAACAGAGCCTCTTCACGGAAAAACTATCTATAACCAAGGTCTACGAGAACCTCATAAAAATATCGAATGCCTCAGGACAGGGTAGTCAGGAAGTAAAGATACGATTACTGGCAGAACTCCTTAACTCAGCCAGCCCCCTGGAAGCAAGATACATCACAAGATTCCCGTTAGGGAACCTGCGATTAGGGGTCGGTGACCCGACAATAATGGATGCAATCGCATCTGTTTACACTCCAGATTATCTTGATGACAAAAAAATAGCAAAAAAACTTGGGAAAAACAAAGTGAAAGACGAAGAAGAATATTTCAGGAAAGTCAGGCAGGCCCTAAGAGAAAAAATAGAACCAAAATACAATATTTGTCCTGACCTTGGAGAAATAGTTGAAGCAGTCAAAGAAAAAGGACTGAAAGGAATCGACAAAATAAAGATTAACCATGGCGTGCCAATAAGACCAAGTTTGGCTGAAAGGCTCCCTTCAAGCGAAGAGATAATAAAAAAGCTGGGAAAATGCGCGGTTGAAGCAAAGTACGACGGCTTAAGGCTGCAGTTGCACAAGAAAGGAAAAGACGTGATTATATTCTCAAGAAAACTGGAAAACATGACTAAAATGTTTCCTGAAATAGTTGAAGCAGCACGAAAAGAAATTAAGGAAGAACAGATTATTCTCGAGGGAGAGGCTCTCGCAGTCAATGAACAAACCTCTGAGTTCTAT
This sequence comes from uncultured archaeon, assembly GCA_964515835.1. Classification (GTDB taxonomy): domain Archaea; phylum Iainarchaeota; class Iainarchaeia; order Iainarchaeales; family SKW153; genus CAZEVB01. The sequence goes on from CAZEVB010000027.1 coordinate 6,953, forward strand.
CCATTTCAGGTAACCATTCAGAGGAGACGAAAGCATGGAATAAACAAAATGGCTGAAGATTTTCCTTTAAGGTTATTCGTGTTTGATGTCATGCTCGTGAACGGCAAGAACCTAATGAACAAGCCGTTCTCTGAGAGAAGAAAAATAATTGAGAAAACAACTAACGGGAAAACCATTTGCCCGACAGAACTCATAACAACAGACTCAGCAAAAGAAATGGAAGAATTTTTTGAGAATGCCGTTAACAGGGGCCTGGAAGGAATAATTGCAAAAGACCTTAACGCTGAATACATTGCAGGCGCAAGAAAGTTCTCATGGATAAAACTCAAGAGGTCATACAAAGGAGAACTAAACGACAGCATTGATGTTGTTATTGTCGGTTACTTTAAAGGAAAGGGAACAAGAACAAAACTAGGGTTAGGTGCATTATTAACTGCCGTGTATGATGTCAAAGAAGACAGATTCAAAACAATAGCAAAAGTAGGCACTGGCTTGAGCGAAGAACAGATAACAGATCTGGCACAAAAACTCTCAAAAGTGAGGCAGGGAAAGCAACCAGCAAGAGTCGATTCTGAGATAAAACCAGATATCTGGGTTGACCCAAACTATGTTATAGAAGTTCTTGCAGATGAGATAACACGGAGCCCTGTGCACACAACCGCAAGGAAAGGAAAAGAAGGCCTTGCACTGAGGTTCCCGCGCATGATAAGCGAAAGGCCTGATAGGAAAGCAGAGGACGCGACAACAGTCAAAGAAATAGAAAAAATGTTCAAAAACCAGAAATATGTTTCTGCAGAGGAATGATAAAAAATGATTAAAAAAATGCTTGATATCACCGAAAAATTATTGTTTGTTGTTGTGGCAATCTTCCTTGTTTTCATTATCCTGCTTACTTTTAATGCATCACTTAACGAAATGAAAGATCGCGTGATGGGGGAAGGCAACCTCGAGTTCCTTGTTTACCTGACTGCTGCAGGATTCATTGTTACTTATTTTCTCAAGAGGTTATTAATCTGGGAAGTCCATTTGAGTTTAGGAAACCCTAAAAAAAGAAGGAGGCAAAGATAATGGAATTCACCCCCTTCAGGATGCTTGTTTTTTCGGTTGTCGCATTCCTGCTTATTGTTCTGATAAGCAGCATCTTTATCGCTCCTGATGATGATGTTGTTTCAAAAATAAGTGACAGTTTTACATTTGCTGAAGTGGAAGAAGGAAAACTCATTGAAACAAGACTAAGTTTTCCCGAAGGAATCGGAATTGCATCAGACAGCCTGGAAACAGAAAACAGGAACGTGGTTATGCGGTGCACTGACCCGTACATGTGCACTCCGGAAAGAATAAGTTACAATGACAGGAGAGTCACTTTCCTGAAAGACAGTGAACTTGATGTTTACGCGAGATGTGTCTATGAAATAAATTTATACAAGTGCAGACTGTACATTGGACAAGAACCTGCACAACTCATTGTTGAGAATATTGAAATAGCAGATAACAACGAGAGCATTAAAGTTAAGGTCAAGAATATCGGGGACCTGAATGCAGAGTTCATTACAAACAGCCTGACTATTTACAGAAAAGCACTTTCAGAAGGAAAATGGAAAGAATATTTTTACAAGAACCTCGACCCAATAACAGAAGGCCTGCTGGTTTCTGAGGAAAGCAAGGAATTCGAATTTGAGTTCGGAAGAATGATTAAAGGGCTTTTCATTGCAAGATTCAGGAGCCAAGGAGAAGAAGCAGGCTTTGATGAAACCGAATCAGAGTTCACTGTTTACTGGGACGATGACGGTTGCAGGACAGATAAGTTAGAGGAAACATTAATTATAGGCAGCAACTGCATGAGCAAATATTCGTGCAGAGACTGTGAATATGCTTTCGAGTGTAAGGAAAAGTGGCAGAAACAAATACCTGAAAAAGAAAATCTCTTTGAAACAACCGACCCTAATTACACTATCATTGAATACCCGTTGCCATTAAGCGGAGAATGTGAAGAAGAAACTGACTTCATTCCAACAACGCCAATTACCTGCATTAATGACGACCCTACCTGCAACACACTCACACAATAAATACTATTTCATTAGTTCCCTTACTTTTGAAGCAGAACCAATTGCACTAAATGCCTTGAAGAACAATTGCGCGTCAGCATAAGCAGTGTCCTCAATTGCCTTTATTGTGTCCTTGTTAATGTTCTTCATCCTCTCACAAAAAGGCTTCCATGAGTTTTTGCCGTATTTCCCCATAACCATTTCATCGGTCTTAATGCCTTTCTCTTTTGCTTCCTTGCCGTACTTGTCCATTACCCATGCCTTGATTTCTTCCCAGAGTTCTGGTTCGTAAACCTTCAGGACATCCCAAACAAGGTTCTGCCAATAGGTTCCGACATTGCCCTTGATAATGGATTTCTTCGGGAACTTTGTGGCAATGAACTCCAGAGGAGTGCCTGTTATTCCGTGCTGGACTATACGGACATCAAGATTATTTTCCTTGAGTGCCTCTGCAACCTTAATTGTCTGAGGAATGTCTATGCTTAGCTGCGGAACAAGATTTCCGTCAGCATCGTAAGCATTTCCGTGAGCAGAGCCATTGGCAATTGCTATTCCCTGTGCATGAACCCCGTTTTCAGCCAGCTTCATGACAAAAGTAACTGCCTCTTCAGGAGTCGTGAGAACCCTACCGTGCTCGTCCTTCTTCCCTATCTCTCCTACTTCCACTTCCAAACCATATTCTTTTCCCTGCATTCCTTCTTCAATGTGTTTAGCCAGTT
>CAZEVB010000028.1:0-7552 GCA_964515835.1 uncultured archaeon
ACGCGATTTGCGCTTCTGACTCTTCATTATCCGCATGTTCTCCTGAAGGCACTGCTTAAAATTCTTAATGCTCTAATTCTTAACTATGCCATCAAATGTATCTATAGAGTATGCTAACGCAGAGGCAAAACTGGTTGAAGCCAGAACTCAAATGGAAAAACTGGCAGTGCTCGAAGAAATGAATCGCTATGCCCCCAAGCACAAGGGCGCAGAAAAACTAAGAGCAGGAATAAGCCACAAGATAGCCAAACTCAAGAATGAAATAGAAAAAGAAAAACTTGTTGCTTCCAAACGGGGTGGGTCTGGCTCGGCAATGTCAGTAAAGAAAGAGGGCTCTTCACAAATAGTTATTGTCGGCATGCCAAACACAGGCAAAAGCACATTACTCAAAAAACTTACTGGAGTAGATGTCGAGATTGCATCCTATGAGTTCACTACCACTAAACCAGAATTAGGCATGATGAACTACCATGGTGCTATGGTGCAGTTAGTTGAGTTGCCTGCAATAATAGAAGGCAGCAGTACAGGCAAAGCACAAGGCACACAAATTCTTTCATCTGCGAGAACATCTGACGCAATAGTCATCTGCGCTCGCAACAAGGAAGAGGTAAAGATAATTGAGAATGAACTCAACAAGGCAAGAATAATTGTTAACGAAGAAAAACCAAACCTGATTATCAAACAAAGCCAGTTCAAGGGCATAACGATTACAGGCAAGAAAAACCTTCTGGTTCCGCAGGAACAATTAATCAGTTTCCTTAACAATGCAGGAATAAGGCAGGCAAACATCATAATTAATGAAAAAAAAGCCACTCTTGACATGTTTGCCCGTGTCCTGGACAACAGGATAGTATACAAAAAATCAGTTGTCATTAATCCTTTTGACAATGAAGACACTGAAACCCTGAAAGACAGGTTATTCTCTTTGCTTGGCAAGATACTTGTTTACACTAAGAAACCAGGGGAAGAGGCAGATCTTTCTTTGCCTTTAGTCGTTGATGTTGGCTCTAATGTAGAAGTTATAGCCAGAATCGTGCACAAGGACATGGCAACCCACTTAAAACACGCGAAAGTGTGGGGCTCAACAAAGTTCGATGGCCAGCACGTGTCAAAAGACTATATCCTGCAGAACAAGGACATTGTAGAAGTCAGTGCGTGATTATTTCTTTACTACTGCGAGTAGACAGCATTCTTGTTCAGGTTTGTCAAGGCATCTGCAGTCACTGAACCAACTGAATTCAAATTCTCCTTCTTCAAATAGGTAGTCTGCGTCAGCTAGTCTTTGTGCTCTTCCGCAGACTCCTTTGAATCTGACGTCTGTTTTTGTGGTTCCTGAGTATCTGACTGAGGATTGTTCAGAGCCTTCTTCCCAAATGTCAGAGTCTTGGAATGCGCCTGCTGATAAGCATATTTGTTCTGGTTGTATTCCTGCGCTCTTTTCTGAGAGTGCGTCCCTGTTAATGCTCTCGCCAAGATCAAACGTTACAGACTCAGATCCCATTACAGAATACCAAGGATTCCTCAGAGAAGAAATCAATCTCCCTGCATCACCAACTGGTGTTGTTGGTGTTAATGGAACAGGTGTCGCTATTGTGAGGATAAAAAGAGTAATCACTATAAGCACGGATGCAACATTGGCTATTGCAACAAGTTTTATTAGTCGTTTTTTTGTTATTATTTCCTTCAGAATGTTTTTATCTACTTTAGTGAATATCCACCACATGAGAATAAACTCTAAAACTATTGCAAATATTTCTGTTAATAAGGGAGCAAACAGAAAAGTCAGTGTTCCAAGTATCTTGTAACTACTGTAGAAAACTGTTGTTAAAATTATCTGGATTGGCATAAAAGAGATGAGATTTACTCCAAAAACCGAGAGAATAAGTTTTTTTGAGTTCGCATTTTTCCTAAACAGAAAATAGAATATGATTGTCTCTATTACTGCAATAACTACCATGATTTCGATTAAAATATAAGGAAAAAATACTGGAACTAGAAATAAAAAGAGAATTACAAGCAGTAAAATACAAAAATACTTGACTAGATTCATTCAGATAGTAATGTCTTAGTCATATATATCTATTTCTTTTCAGTCTTTGCAGCTTCTTTTGATTCTATTTCCTGTACTTCTATGTCCTTATCAACTTCTTTCTTCTCGGTTTTCTTCTTTATCACATAGCTTAGCACAGCCAAAATAATGATTGCTATTACCAGTGCAATGAAATAGATTGTCCTGCCCCGCACGTCAACAAAATAGACTTTCTCAAAAACATGCACTCCTGCAGAGTCCTTGTAACTGACTCTCAATAATAAGTCTTTCTTTCCTTCAACGTCATTTGCAACCGAGAACAGGAACTCCTTGTTAGTGAATGCCTGGCCAGGGTCCAGGAACTCTACTTTGTATTTCGGTTCTTTGACATCAAGTCCTTCTTCTGCAACAACAACAATATTAACGTCCTCAATTTTTTCTTCCCCGTTGTTTCTTATGTCCAAAAAAAGAGAAGCTTCTTCGTCAGGGCTGACTGCTGTCTTGCTTAATCTGGCGTCAATGGAAACTACTGACTCGAGGATCTCTACATTGGTTGAGTTAGTGAATACGAGTTCTTCTCCGATGCCGTAATCAATGTACACATTCAGTTTCTTGCTTGTTAACAGCATTGGTTTTATCTGGAAAGTGAGTTCTCTTGTTTCGTCAGGCAGTAATTCGTCAATAAAGAATTTTCTTTCAGTTAGTTCTTTGCCGTTAACAACAATCATCAGGTTAGGGTCTGTCCTGACTTTTAGGTTTATTCCCTCAACTTTCTCAATATCGTTGTTTATGACAATCAGGTTATAGTTAATGATCTCGTAAGGATAAGCCGAAACAGGAAGGGTTTTTCCCGCAGGATTAATGATAACAGAAAGGTTCTGTGAAAAAGCAAAGCCTAAACAGAACACTAAAAGCAATGCACATGCACTATATCTCAAGGTCTTCTTCTTTATTTTTACCACCTGTCAGAAAAGCCAATATCTTTTCTTTGTTGTTAATACTGTATAATATTATGATAGCAATAACCAATAAAACTATTAGGTTGAAGATTAATTCCTCAGTAAATATCGGTTCAGAGTCATCTGAATAAAAACCGTTGTTGTAAACATCCGCAGCTTCCTTTATTGCTTTTGCCCCATACTCAATAGCATTCTCGTAATCCCTTTTATTGAAGTATTCTTCTGTTTTCTCCCAGTAACTTGAGAACGTTGATAAAGCATCTCTGTCTTTCCACTGCAGAGATCTTTCTTCATCCAGAATGTAGTCAGCAGCTCCCTGCAGGTCAGAGAATGCGCCATCAGTCTTGTTTGTTAAACTCTCATTATCCTCATAAATCAATGCATATGCTTCGTTCATTTTCAGTCTCTGTTCAAATTCCTCCAAATAAGAATCAATGTTCTTCTGTATGTTGGTGTAAACAGCTTCAATTGATGCCTCTAATTGTAATGCGGTAATTGAATAACCTCCAATCTTGTTGAATTCTTCACCAGGATCTGCTTTGTCTATTAAGAAACTCTTGTCCTGTGAATCTAATTCATCTTGAATAGAAATCATTTGCCTTAAGTCATTAACATCATCCTTGTAGTCTTTTGCTTCATTGTCCAAATCAGCAATCAGGTTAAACACGATATTTAGTTTGTCTTTAAGTTCCTCGTATTCTGTGACATTTGCCTCTGAAAAGAACTCTGCCTCAAAAGCAAGTGCCTCGTTAATCGCTGCACTGATAGTATTGCACTTCAGGCTCATGCTAATCAGTTTTGAACTCATGCTGTTAGCCTTTGAGGTTATATCTGAGTCGCTTACTGCAGTTTTAATGATTCCTAAGTCACTTACTTCCCCCTGAAGCGAATTTCCGAGGTCGCTAAAGATTCTTGAAAATTCAGTTGTTATAAGCCACCTGATGTCGGATCTCAGTGAAATCGTTTTCTTCATGCTAGTGTAATCCCTTAACACTGCAGAAGTCCTGAAAAGATGCCTGTTAATGCCTTTCTCTTCAGATAGTGTTCCTTCCTGTTCCTCAACAGCAAAAAGCACAACAAGTTCATCATTAAGTGTAACAGGAATAACCCAATAGAGTTTGTTGCTGTAACTTACCTTGACATTTGGCTGCTCATATTGTTCTTCCAAATAAAGGAAGTGGTTCTGCATTGCCACATAATTAACTGCTCCGTTCGCAGAAATCGCCTGCACCTGTGCCGAAAACAGCACTAAAAAGCACAACGCAACCAATAAAAGCAATTTATTGTTCATCTAATACAATAAAGACTTTTACAATATAATCCTTACTGTCGCTGTGTTATCATGATATCTCTGAAAAAAGAGCTTGCAGTTGTCCTCGTAGAACCAGAGTACGAAGAGAACATCGGTTACGCTGCAAGAGCAATGGCAAACTTCTCACTCGAGAAGCTCATATTGGTTAATCCTAAGGCACCTCATTATTCTGGTCTGACAAGAAGCCGGGCAATGCATGGCAGGCATATCCTGAAGAATGCAAAAAAGTGTTCCTCTCTGGAAGAAGCGCTCAAAGGTTATTCTTTCTCAATTGCCACAACAGCCAAGCTCTCAAAGTATGACAAGGCAAAGCGCTCTGCCTTAAGCCTTGAAGAAGCAGCAAAAAGGTTCTCGGGAAAAACAAAAATTGCATTGGTGTTCGGTTCTGAAAAGAACGGCCTCACTAACGAACAACTGGCAGTCTGTGACTCCCTAGCGCATATTCCTGCTTCAAAAGAATACTCTACATTTAATCTTTCGCATGCAGTCGCAATTTCCCTTTACGAGTTCTCCAAGAACCACAAAAAATTGTCCTCAAAGGCGGTGAAGAAACAGACAAAAGACCTTCTCCTGAATCGCTTCAAAAGCCTTATTTATGAAGGGGAAAAAATCCGCAACAAGGAAGAAACCTTCAAGTCTTTCAGGGCAATGGTTGCAAGGTCCCTGATAACCGAAAAAGAAACAAAATCCATTATTGCTGTTTTTACAGGCGTCCTGAAAGGATTAAAAAGGAAGTAAGCGATATCTTATTGGCATGGAACACAGACTCATAGAAAATTTTCTGGTAAAGACAAAGACTGCTTTCATAAATAATGATGTTTCCGCCCTGAAAAACATATCAAATGAAGTACTAAAGCACGCGGTAATAAAGACGGACAAACACCTTGCAGAGGTAGCTGTCCTAGGTTATGCTTTAATGAAACTTTCTTCCAAGAACCACATAATTAAAAGCAGTTCATGGGAATCCGCAAAAAACAAGATTGCCTTGCACATAGACAAGACAAGGTTATCCCTCTCAGATTCAAACAAACTGAGTTTTGAAAAAGAAGTTATCCGACTTCATGAAAGTGTAATGGCAGTGGACTCGCAACTAGGATACTATGTAATGAACACTGTCGCCAAGGCAAGACTAAAACTTGCTTCCTCTGCTTATGCCCTTGGACTGAGTCTGGGTTCGGCTTCTGATTTAACAGGAGCAGACAAAAAAGAATTAATGGCATATATCGGAGCAACCACTATACACGATGAAGAGCACGTGGAAATGACTATCGCGAAAAGAATGAAAAAATTCAACAATCTTTTGGGGGCGTGAATAACCATGAAAATGGTGATGGATTCCAGCACTTTAATCTCAGTTTCTTCCAACTGCTTTATGAATGTCTTCAATCGCTACTGTAAAAAGAACAACATCAAACCGATTATTACTCCTGCTGTTTACAGCGAATCAATTTCCCGGCCCTGGCACATCAAGCGCTTTGAATTGAATGCTGTACGCATAAAAGATGCGGTTGACTCGGGCTTGATAGCTGTTGCCGTTATTAACAAGCAGATTGCTTTTGATTCTCAAAGACTGATGGATCTTGCTAACAGTGTTGCTTCTCTGAAACAAAGAAACCTGAAAATCTTTCATAGGGGGGAAGCAGAAGCAGTTGCACTGGCAAAGAATATTTCTGCCAGAGTCCTTGCAGTTGATGAAAGAACAACACGAACATTAATTGAGGCGCCACAGAGCATGCAGTCTTTTCTCACTAGACGCTATCGTGGAGATGTTGTGGTCTCGCAGGAAAAAGCAAGAGAGTTCCAGGAAGAAGTATCAGATCTTCTGATTCTGCGTTCAACAGAACTCTTTGCTTTAGCCCACGCTGATGATTGTTTCCCGCCTGACCTCAAGACAACCCCAAAGGCTCTTGAAGCAGCTCTTTACGCGGCAAAGTTCGGCGGCTGTGCCATCTCATTCAAGGAAATTCAGGAACACCTGAAAAAACAGCGTTGATTTGCATGAACAAGTGCGAGCAGGACATTGAAATAACAGAAGCCGAAGAAAAAGACTTTCCCGTTATCGCAATGCAGGTCCTCAAAGAATTTCCTTACACGAAAATGACAGAAACAAAGTTAGCGAGAAGAGCATCGGATAAAAACATTTTCCTTTACAAAGTCCTTAGGAACAAATCCCTGGCAGCATTCATTGACTTCGAGGTTCTCGAAAAAGGTCTTGGAAGGATAACTGCAGTAGTTGTCCTTGAAAAGTTCAGGGGTAAAAGTCTGGGAAAAATTCTTCTTTCTTTTGCGCTCTCCGAATTAAAGAAGTTCGGCTGTGTAAAAGTAATTCTTATTGTTAGTGAAGACAACGAAAAGGCCCTGAGGCTTTACACGTTCTTTGACTTCGTGAAAATAAAAAACAGTGAAAGAAAAATCTCTGACTATGCTGTCTTTGAAATGCAGCTAAATCTTATTCCTTAATTACAGCAGTCCCTTTATCGTATGCCCTGCATACGCGGTAAACCGACTTTAAGCCGTTCTTCAGGAATGCTTCTTCCATTGCCCTGCCGATTTCTTCAGCCTTATTCTTGTCATTGGTTATCGCAAATAAACTTGGTCCTGCTCCAGATATGCTGCATCCGTCAGCGTCGGCATCAAGAGCGGCTTTTTTAACATCTTTAAAACCAGGAATGAGTTCTGCACGGACAGGTTCAATAACATAATCATGTATTGAGCGCGCAAGCAACTGGTAATCATTCTTGGAGAAAGCACTTGCAATCAGGCACGCATTAGCCATGTTTGAAATAAAACCCTCCATAGGCACCCATTCAGGCAGTATGTCCCGTGCTTTCTTTGTCAGCAACTTATATTCGGGTGTTGTTACAACAATTATAAGTTCATCAATGCTACCGAGCTTTATGACATCCAGAGGCTTTTTGTTTCTTGTTATCGTTGCTCCTCCTAAAAGCGAGGGTGCGGTGTTGTCTGCAAAATATCCTCCGCTAACAAAAGACTCTGCAATTGTTGCAGGATCAATCAGTTCTTCTTTCGATAGTTTCTCGCCGTAAAGATAGTTGGCTGCAAATGCCCCTGCAGCTGCCGATGAAGCAGAACTCCCGAGCCCAGAGCCTGCAGGAACTCCCTTCTCAAGCTTAATTTCAATTCCGCCTTTAGTTCCAATTTCTTTAAGCACTTCTGATGCTGCTATTCCTGCAGTGTTCCTGCCGGCTTCTTTAGGCAGATTATCCAAACCGGTTATCTCGCTGATTATTA
>CAZEVB010000028.1:7652-9715 GCA_964515835.1 uncultured archaeon
CCGATTGCTTTCTGTCCCTCTATCCGAATGCTGTTCATTGAATTCAAAAGATAAATTTTGTGTTTGGCAGTCAATTCCTGCACGAGCTTCATGCACCCATCAAAATCTGTTTTCAATCCGAGAGTAGTTGCACCGTAAGAAACTGCCTGCGAGAGCTGTTCAAAACTTATTTTTCCCTCAGGCAGAAGCACTAATGACTCAAGACTATCGCAGTTAGCTGCATAAGCAGCCATTGAAGCAGATGTATCTCCTGTTGATGCACACGCAACCCTCTTTACTCCGAGAAAGTTTGCCCATGAAACACCTGCAACCATTCCCCTGTCCTTAAAAGAAAGAGTAGGGTTCATTCCCTCATGTTTTAGAAAAATGTTTTTAACTCCAAAATAATCCTGCAGTTTTTTTCCTGCATTATAAAGAGGAGTATCCCCCTCATTAAGAGTAACAATCTTTTCTTCAGGCAAGTCAGGCAACAGGAAATCCTTGTAGCGCACAAACGCAGTTTTTTGTTTTCCTTTTTCAAAATACTTTTTCCATTCTCCTGCAGACCTGTCTATGGCATCAAAATCAATTATTACTTCCAGTAGCTCCCCGTTATCTGTCCTGTATCTTATCTCTTTTGAGTCATACTCTTCAGAACCTGAAATGCCCTGCAGTTTCATTAAGCTCATTAAAATCTTATCCTGCCAACAAATTATAAAATTATCAGAAGTGTTTAAACATCCCAATAATCATGCCTGTTTATTTCCAAAAAAGTAAATAGGCACCCCAATCAGCATTATTAGTGCTCCGACAATGAGTAATGGTACTTCAAAACCCATGATGTTCATCGGACCAAGCAGACCCGGCAACATGATAAGGCAGGACAAACAACCAAGCACAGCAGTCACAGGCAGCCTGCCGATATTAAATGGTGCCCTGAACGGTGCCTCAAACTTTTCTTTGGAAAACCTTATCAGAATTAATGAAGCATTCACTGAAAAGAAACTAATGAAAATAGCCATGTTAGTCAGCATAGCCAGATTAGTCAGGTCATTAATGAAAAATAAAAAGACAAGAGCGATTAGGGAAGAAAAACCGATTGCATACAAAGGAGTCTTCCTTTTCCTGTGCACACCCGAAAAAATCTTTGGAATTACTCCCTGCTGTGCCATCCCGTAAATCATTCGTGAAGAAGAAATCAGTAAAATAAGGACAGTGTTTGCTGTTGCAAACAAAGCAATTATTCCCAGAACACTTCCGATTCCTGCGGCCTTCTCTGCAACCAAGGCAAGCGGAGCCTCGCTGGCACTCAGCTCAGCATAAGGAACAATACTGACAGCAGCAATAGAAACAAGAATGTAAAGCACAGTAGTTATTCCTAAAGCAACCAGTATGGCAATAGGAATATTTCTGGAAGAATTGCGTGTTTCCTCTGTCAGGTTAGCCAGTTCCTCAAAACCCTGATAAGCAAAAAACACTAACACAGTTGCCCCGAAAATAGGCAAAGCCAGACCGGCAAAATCTGTTCCTCCTGAAGGAACCTCAAAATAATTAACGCTCCCGAAAAAAGACAAACCAAGAATAATTATGAGCAACAGTCCTCCTGCCTCAATAACAGTCGAGATAATGTTAAACTTTGCACTCTCTTTTATCCCGACAAAGTTAAGCAAAGTCAGCAGGATGATTGAGCCTGCTGCTGTTAACATGATTCCTGTTCCAAACATGTTATTGAAATAACCGCCGAAAGCAAATGAAACAGCCGCAGCAGAAAACACGAGAGAAAGGAAAACAATGTACTCAACAATAAACGCGAGAAACTTTGATTTAGTTGAATTCTTAACATAAACAAATTCCGCGGCAGTCCTCGGAAAAATAGAGCTTAACTCTGTATAACTGAATGCAGTAAACCCTGCAATAACCGCACCGACAACAAAAGCAAGCCAGGTCGCATTACCCGCTATTCCGGCAGCCTCGCCAAGCAAAGCATAAATCCCTGCACCAAGAATAACCCCGACACCATAAATAATTGCTTCATGCAGGCTTATCGCCTTATTCAGTTTTGTCTTTGCAGTAGTGTCCTCCAA
>CAZEVB010000029.1:0-9606 GCA_964515835.1 uncultured archaeon
TCGATTTCTTCCTTTGCAGGGCTGACTGCAATTGATTCTTTGTCTGCTGCTTCAACTGTTAACAGTACATCGGAGGCATCAACATTCTCAAGATTAGTTATTGTAATGAAAAGAGTTGTCTGGTCGCTTGAACTGATTGTAGCATCAGAGAACTTCATTTCAACTGCCTTTGGTTTAATCATGTCAACAGACGAAATTAAAACAAAAAGAACAACAACAAGTACAGCAGCCAAACCGATAAAGAAAAGCGGTTTTTTTATTTTCCCATATCTAAGGTCAAAATCAAACCCGTCATCATATATCCCCATTGACATCAGATTAACTTTGGTTAAAGGTCTTATTTAATTGTTTGGAATTAGGGAAATAAAGACCATTTTTCAAGGTAAAACAAACAACCGGTCGTCTTCTTTCCCGTCAAGAAAACCTGCCTTTATTCCGGCGTCCAGCCATGCATGCGCATAACTGTAGGCTGCGAGGGCAGTCAGTTTTTTTCCTTGTTTTTCGAAATAATCAGCGTCACTATAATAATCTTTTGCCATCCGGACAAAAGACTCTCCTTTATCATAATCTTCAGTTCCTTCTTCTGCTTTGATTCCTACTTTTCTGAGAGCCTCTTTTGTTATGTTTCTGTACTTCTCAAGTTTGACTTCAATGGGATCTTCTTTCTCTTTTTCGTCTTTTATCTTTTCAGCTACTTTGTTAATCATAACATCACTTTTAATCTTTTAGTCCATATAGAAAACTCAACGCTTCTTTTTCTTTTTCATTCAGCTTTGCGCACACAATAAGGCTCTGTGGAAAAACATCATACCCCGATCTTTTTATTTCGTTAAAGTTCCCTGCCTTGATTATCTCGTTCCTGTTTCCTGCTCCGCACAGGACAACCAGAACTGATTCTTTAATCAGATTATTTCCCTTCTTTTTCTCTATCTTCTCCAGAACTGCAAGTGCTTCGTTAACCGACATTAGTCTTCCGTCTTCTTTTATATCAAGCAGACATAGGCTATGCAGATTGTTCTTTTTGTTTTCTGCAATCTGGTCATAAAAAGATTCTGGAGCATAGTTCTCTTCAGGCAGAACAATTGTTGCTGTCCTGCCAAACCTGTAACTGCTTAACCCTGTTTTCCCAAGATAATCCGAAATAGAAACACAGGGAATAACTTCTGTTTTTATTCCCTCTTTTTTCGCGTCAATCAATAATTGTATGTGGGTGGTTGCAGTCATTGGATTGCCGAACACCAGCAGTGCAATGTTTTCTTTGTTTGCCTGGCTAAGGATTAACTCGGAGTTCTCAACCTGCTCTCTTTTCAACTGAACAATTCTCCTGTCAATTATCTTGGAGAGCTCTTCAATTGTTCCTTCAGAGTACTTGCTCGTGTATGTTTCCAAGAAAACCGCTGCACAGTTTTTGGCAACTTCAAGTGCCTCCAAACTCAGGTGCTTTGGTTTTAATCCAATTCCTATTATATAAAGCATATTTTAGAATTGTCGTCGGAAAACTTTAAATATGCGGTGTACTCTAATACTTTTAAGAGTTATTACTTAAACGTGGTGATAAACAATGGCAGTCAATAATCAGCAAGCGAGAAAAGTTAACAGTATTGCGGCGCAGATCCTAAAGGCAGCAGGCGGAGATCCTTCAAAAGTTACTGACGGACATATAAGAAAAATAGTCGGACACGCCGAAAAAAATGCAACAATTCCTGTTAGTGTTGCACAAGTAAAAGCAGCTTTAGCTGCCAGAAAAGCTGTTTCTGCTGTCAGAAAACCAAGATTGACTCCGACACAACAAGCAGGTCTCAGAGTAGCTGCAGAAGAAGCTTTCATGATCTCAAAAAACATGGCGCCTAAAGGAGCTCAGATGGCTGCACTTGCAAAGAAACACGGTTTTAGTCCGAGTCAGGTAATGAGTGCAATCCAGAAACTTGCTACAGAAAAAGGGATGAAACTTGTTACATCAAAGTCAAGAACAATACCTTCATCAATCAAGCCGAAGAAACATGAAAGAAAAGACCTGATCGAGGCAAGGTTTCGTAATATAAGACCTGCAAGAAGACTTTAATCAAAGCATGTTGCTGCCAGCAGCCAGAGTTAATACATCTCTGCTTCCGGTAGCGCTTCCCAATATTATCAAAATTATTTTCACGAAACCCCGTAGGTTCGGGTCCTTGATTTCTTTTTCTATATAATAAAGAATAATTAATGTCAGTGCTACCTTAACGACAATAAAGAGTGCGGGATGCAAACCAAGTACAAATTCGCTGACAAAGTGCTGTTCTCCGTAACCATAAAAGCTGACTGCGATTGCTGTTGCGGTTCCATCCAGAGCCTGTGATGCTACTGCCAAGATATTTAGTTTGTCTTTCATTAATTCAGGGACTTTGTTTTCTTTTATTTTCCGTGCTAGGGCAATCAGTCCATAGGCTACTGCAGTAACTAGTATGGTTCCTGCGAGCACAGCGAAAAAAGCAAACCACTGCCTGAACAAAGTCAAATTATAAACAAGAACAGGCAGCCAAAGCACCAAGCCGATACCGCCAAAAATCATGTAAAGGTCTTTTCCTGTTTTTTTTGCTAACAGCCTTGAGAGTATGAGTGCTCCTGCAACCAGCAACCCGATAACAATCCATATTCCCGGGCTCACTAGATAATAACCAGGCTGCCAGGGAACAGAAGCTCTTTCAAGGATTTGTAAATCTTCAAGGATTCTCATGCCTGTAGCAAAAAAAATGTATGGTAGAAGCGCAAGCAGGAACTTGAAATTAAATTTGATTCCTTTCCTGTTAAAATAGGGGAATATGATGAAGAACGCAATAAAAAACATTATTACTGCGTAAGTAATCGTGTTAATCGGATTGTAGCCCTCGTAGAATGTTATAGGGTCCACAAAAGTATCAATAAGAAAATCTCTTATGATCTCCAAAACCATGATTATAAGACAATCAAAAAACTTTTATTTGCGACTATGCCAAGTTTCATAGTGATTAAGTGAAAAAAACTGTTGCAGTTCAGGTTTTGCGCAGGAATGCAGAGGAAGTACGTCTTTTTTTATCCAGCAACGGCTTTTTCCTGCAGGGTGCAAAAACAAAAAGCAGTGGCGATTATGTCCTATTTCCCATTAACCGAAAGTTTGACAAAAAAAAGTTTCCCGAACTTAAAGGAACTTCTTTTTCTTTCACTCAGGATTCTTTTGAGACCACAAAAAAAAAGAGCGGGGACATAAAGGACTTCTTGCAGGGGAAGTTCAGCGAAACAGAAATTGATTCTGTTGTAAAGTCCTTTGACCTGCTTGGCAACGCTGCAATTATTGAGGTCCCAAAGGAACTCTCAAAGAAAGAGAAGATGATTGCAGAAGCCCTTATGCATGCAAATCATTCTGTTGAAAGTGTCTTCAAAAAAACAGGAGCACACTCAGGCGTTTTCAGGGCAGAGCCGGTTAAGCTCGTGGCAGGAAAGAAAACAAGGTTTGCTTATTACAGGGAAAGCGGAGCAGTTTTCAGAATCTCGCTTGGTGAAGTTTTTTTTAGTCCCCGTCTTAGTTACGAGCGCACAAGAATCTCTAAGTTGATTAAGGATGGGGAGGTTGTTGCAGGCTTGTTTGCGGGTGTCGGTCCTTTTCCGATTGTCTTTGCAAAGAACTCTGGAATGTCAAAGAGTTATGCTATTGAGCTTAACCCGAAGGCATTTGAAGATCTGGTGGAGAATGTGAAGGACAACAAGGTTTCTGACAGGGTTTTTCCTGTTCTCGCGGATGTGAACGAGTTTGTGCCAAAATTCATTGTTGGCAAGTGCGACCGTGCAGTCATGCCATTACCGAAAGGAGCGGAAGATTTCCTTGAAGCCGCAATCTTGAGCATAAAGCCTTCTGGCGGAATAGTTCACTTTTATGGTTTTGTTGGCAAGGAAGACCCTTATTCAAAGTCGCTTGCAAAGATAAAAGAAGTCGCCAAAAAACTGACGAGAAAAGTGAAAATAAGATTTAAGAGAAAAGTAAGGGACTATTCTCCTGACACAATACAGATTGTAATTGATTTTGAAATCAGGGCTAATGCATAGTTTTACGGTTGCACCAAACAGCCTTTTAATAATTGCGCCCCATTTTCTGTAGGTGATGCCTGAATGATAACAGTTATGCTTGGTCCTCCTGGAACAGGGAAAGGAACAATTTCACAGTACTTAAAAGAGAAACACAATTTCAATCATATTTCCAGCGGAGACCTTATTCGGGCAGAAATAAAATCAGGTTCTGATTTGGGCAACGAAATAAAACAGATTGTTTCGGAAGGAAAATTGGTTAATGATGACATTGTCCTTAAGTTAGTTCAGAATGCAGTTTCTGGTGTAGACAACTCTAATATTGTTCTTGATGGTTTTCCAAGGACCTCTGAGCAGGCAGGAATGCTTGATAATGTTCTATTAGAAATTAACAAGAAACTTGATTTAGTCAT
Source organism: uncultured archaeon (assembly GCA_964515835.1). Taxonomy (GTDB): domain Archaea; phylum Iainarchaeota; class Iainarchaeia; order Iainarchaeales; family SKW153; genus CAZEVB01. The sequence continues at coordinate 4,449 of CAZEVB010000029.1, forward strand.
TGATCTTGAGTCAGAGAATAATGTAATAATAAAAAGACTAACTATGCGAAGGACCTGTCCTGAATGCAATAAGATTTATGGTATTGATGTTCCTCCAAAGGAAGATAACAAGTGCGACTTGTGTGGAGTTGATTTGATTCAGAGGGCAGATGACAAAGAAGAAGTTGTGAGGGATCGTTTGAATACTTACCGCGAACTTACTGCTCCGCTAATAAAATATTATGAGGGTAAAGGAATTCTTAAAGTAGTTGACGGGAACAGACCATTAGAACAAATATATAAAGATGTTTCTGAAATAATAGAAAATAGTTGTATTTGAGGTGTTGATTTATGGGTTATGAAGTAAAGGACATTAATTTAGCTGATCAGGGAAAACTCCAGATTGAGTGGGCAGAAAAAGAAATGGGTGCTCTGTTGGAAGTCAGGAAGCGCTTTGAAAAAGAAAAGCCACTCAAAGGCGAAAGAATAGGTCTTGCTTTGCATGTTACAAAAGAAACAGCTGCTTTAGTCAGGACATTGGCTGCGGGGGGAGCAGAAGTAGCAATAACAGGATGCAATCCTCTGAGCACGCAGGATGATGTTGCCGCTGCACTCGCAAAAGAAGGCTTTAATGTTTATGGGAAGAAAGGCGAGACAAAAGAAGAATATTATGAGTACCTGAACAAGGTTCTTGACTTTAAACCCACAGTAACCATTGATGACGGTTGTGACCTTGTCAGTGAGATTCACAAGAACAGGACAGACCTCATTGACGGAATAAAGGTGGGTACAGAAGAAACCACTACAGGAGTTATCCGTCTGCATGCAATGAACAAGGACAAGGCACTTAAATACCCGGTTATTCTTGTGAACGACAACGACACAAAACACCTGATGGACAATTATTATGGAACAGGCCAGAGTACTTTCGACGGTATCCTTAGGGCAACCAATCTCATGATTGCCTCAAAGACTGTTGTTATTGCAGGTTATGGCAGCTGTGGAAAAGGCTGTGCCATGCGCGCAAAAGGTCTTGGGGCAAAAGTAATTGTTACTGAAGTAAAACCCTTCAGGGCACTGCAGGCAGTAATGGATGGTTTTGCAGTCATGCCAATGGAACAGGCATCTCCTCAGGGAGATATTTTTATTACAGTAACAGGCGACCTAAATGTTGTTGATTATCACCACATGGAAAAAATGAAGGACAATGCTGTTGTCTGCAACTCAGGGCACTTTGATGCGGAAATTAACCTCAGAAAGCTTCGCGAGAAACAAAAGTCCGAGAGACTAATAAGACCGTTCATGACCGAGCATACCCTGCCTGACGGAAAACACATTAATGTTCTTGCTGAAGGAAGACTGGTTAACCTGTCTGCTGCAGAAGGACACCCAAGCATGGTAATGAGCCTGAGTTTCTGTGGACAGGCACTTGCAGCAGAGTACGGAGTGAAAAACAAGCTTGGTATAGGTGTCCATGTTTTGCCTGATGAAGTGGATATACAGATTGCTCAGTTGCAATTGGACGCATTCAAAGTAAAGATAGACAAATTAACTGAAGAACAGGAAAAATATTTGGCTTCATGGGAAGAAGGCACATAAGCCTTTCTCCTTTCTTCTTCTTTTTCCATAAAAACCTTCTTCTTTTTCAGTTAATAGTTGTTAGAGAAATATAAACCACCTTTCCGTAAGCTTTATTAAATAGAAATCGTATTTATATTAGATTATATTATTATTTTTATTAAACAAAAGAATAAACAATAGTTTTTATTTGATTCAGGGGACATTTGCTTGGCAGATTTGGAAAAAAAAGGAATTCCTGGTTTTGGGGATATGAAAGAATCTGCTGCACCTAAGAAACCTGCTTGGCCTGCTAAAAAAGAAGTCAGTGATGATGACAAGATTGCTTCTTTTTCTTCGGAAAAAACTGGGTCTGCGTCAAAGCCTTCTAAAAAATCTTCCAGTGCTCCTTTCTCTTTGGGTGGAGAGGGCAAGGGTTTTGATCTTTCTGCTGTTTCTAATGTTTATTATGCTCTTGAAGACAAGTACTATGCTTTTCTAGATAAACTACAGGCAAGGGGTCTTCCTGTTTACAAGGTTGTTGACAAGATAGACAAGTATTTCCCGAGTTTTATTCTCTTGTTGCTTATCCTGCTTATTCTTCTATTACTTTTCATGTTTGTTGCAGTGCCTTTTGTACTTTCTTTTTTCGGTCCAAAGATTGTTCTTTTTAAGGTTGTTGACGAGGGAAGCAATCCTCTTGAAAATGTAAGCCTGTCAATAACCCAGAAAGGACAGACTAACTCTTTCATGAGTGACGCATGGGGGTTGGTTGAAACAGAGATGCTGGATGCAAACATGCTGATTGAAGCAATAAAAGAAGGTTATATTCCTTATAACGAGACAGTCACGCCTGATACGGAAACGGAAAACGAAATTATTTTGTCCGAGGAACCAACTTCAAAGATGCTGGCTATAACAGTAAAGGATGCTTCAACTGGCCAGTTGTTATCCGGTAAAGTGAATTATACTTTTTCCTGTTCTGGCGGGAGCAGTAATACTCCGCCTGCTTTAACTGGAGCTGACTCAGAGAAAAACATTACAGTTCTTTTTTCATGCAACATGCTTTCAGTTACTGCCGCTTCAGAAGGATACACAAACAAGACAATCTCATCAGTGAATGTTAAGACCCGAAACAATCTGGATATACGAATGACTCCTAAAGAAAAGAAAGCAAATCTTACTGTAAAGGTTTATGATTATTATGAGGACGATCCTCTTTCCGGCATAACAGTTAAACTCAAGAAAATTCAGGGCGAATCCTATGTTGACACTGGTTTTAGTGAAAGAACAGACGCTACCGGCTCTACAAGGTTCGATGACCTGCCAATAGGAACTTATTATGCTGTTGCCGAGGACACGAGCGGAGAATACAAGTCATCAATAGCAGATGACGGGGAAATAGTTCTTGTTGACGGTGATGAAGAGCAGCTAGTTCTCAAGATAAAGCCTTTGTTAGAGCCCCAGAAAATAATGTTAAAGTTTGTTGATGCAAATAACAGTTCGCAGGAAATCAAGGATGTTGCGGTTTATATTTTCAAAAAGTCAGATAAATACGAGCTCTTGGATATAAAGGTCTCGACTTCTGACGGCGTAATTGAAAAGCTGGCTGTTGACCCTGATTACAATTACTTTGTTGTTGCTTCTCATAAGGAATATGTAACAAAAGTAATTGACGACATAACCCTCGTGGATGAGGCAGATGATACTCCTCAGGTAGTAACTATCAGCAAGGCAACTTCGCTTAACTCGGGCAGGATAGAAATCTTTGTTGATCGCTATAAGGATAACAAGTCGGTTGAAGGGGCAATAGTGAACCTTTATTCTGTTGAACACGGATTTTATTTGGCTACTGGCAGTACTAGTCAGGATGGCTTGATTGACTTCAATAATCTTGCACCTGGAAGGTATTATGCAATGGCTTTCAAGAGCAGTGAGGATGGAAGGTCTAACACAGAGCAGCTTAGAGCAGGAGAAACCCTAAGACTTAACATTACTCTTGTCCTGTCATCACAGAAATTTACTGTGACTGTTAAAGATAATTTAACAGGAAGCATTATCCAGGACGCAATCGTGTCCTTCTTTGATAGTGAAAATGACTTGAGGATAGAAGAAGCAGTCTTAACAAATAACCACGGTAAAGCAGAAAAAGAAATCAAGATGGACCGCGCAATATACGTCCGCGTACAGAAAGAGAATTACTTGGCTCACACTACTGTTCCTTACGCGGTTTCTGAAGTAAAAGCCATGACTGTTTATCTTTATAAGGAGTCAGAGTTCCCTGTCACTGACCCCGAATTTGACATGGAACTCTTCGGAGTCTATGACGATGTTGATGAAAAGAAAGTTATTTCAGCGCTTGATGATGATGATCCTGCAGATACTGATGACGGTTCTTACTGGTTCAAGTTCAGGGTGATTGTGCTTGACAATAATTATGCAGACTTCTATTCAGTTATAAGGGCAGGCTTACAGGAAAACCTGAATGCAACTGACAGCATTGCTGTTGTTACTGATGCTTTGTTTGCAGGTTCAACTGTAACTGCAATGGGTTGTTATGATACTCAAAACCATTACGCTGACTGCGAAAACATGGCTATAAGTCCGGGAGCTAAACAGGTTGTCTTCTATTCCGGAGAACTCACAAGAGGAGTTTATGATTTGTTTGTAAAGCTTTACATAAAAGAAGTTCCTGATGAGGACGAAGCGCAGACTCTCATACAAGTCAGATATGGAACCAAGGCAGATGACAATGTTAGCGATGTAACTGCTTTCAGGCCTAAAGATGGCGGGCTTTATCTGTTTGAGGCTTATCTTGGCGAGAGTATCTGTACTCTTATAAGGGACGAGTGTCCAATAGAATACAAGCTCACTTTATCTGGTCCAACTGCATTCATGCCTGATCCTATTCAGGTCGCTGAAACGCCAATAGAAATTCTTCTTGATGAGGGTTATAACCTTTACACTCTGGATTATGAAATTTATAATGCCACTAAAGATAGTTTTGCTGATGTGGTGTTAAGTATAACAGACCGGCTTGGTGCTATGTCTGATGCAAAAATATTTGATTTAGACAATGCCACTCAGGAAATTGAGAGTGTCATCACGGAATCAATTGCAGATTTCAGTAAAGGCGTAACTCTTTACGGCACTATCTCATTCAAGGCACTACTGGAAAGCGAGGGTGCTGAAATAATTTTGGGCTTTGATTTCTCAAGAGAAGATAGCAATATTACTGCTAATTTTGTTGTAATGCCTGTGAGAGATATCATAATTACTCCTATTCCGACACATATCTATGGTGACGTTAATAACTCAATGAAGTTTAAGGTAAAGGATGACCGCGGTGATTCTGTTGAGGATGCGCAAATAGAAATAATTCTTGATGACCAGCCGCAGGTTTCCTTAGTTCTTTACAATGAGGGCCTGACTGATTTTGCAGGTAATTTTTATACTATTCTGCCAGCAGCTTCGCCAGGAACAAGGTTCGAGGTTATTGCAAAGAAACCCGGATATAATGACGGTGACATTAATTTAGTTGTCCTGCATCCTTTAATGCCAAAACCAGGTGCAATGGAATGTATTGATATTGACCAGAATCATTTTGAGCCTGTTCTCAGGG
>CAZEVB010000030.1:0-9079 GCA_964515835.1 uncultured archaeon
CAAAACCATTGATTCCGGTTATCAAAACTTTTTTGTCGCTCATAATAGAACCTCCAATGAAATACATTTAAATGTTTCTTTCTTCTGATAATTTTCTTCCAAGTTTTTTTATTTCGGGAACTCTGCCAACTATCTTTCCTGAAAAAAAAGCAGTAACCAAACCAGCGGCAAGGTAATCTATGACTGTGCTTATTGAGATTGCGCTTAGGGCCAGGGTTTTCTCAATTCCGATATACGAGGCCATGACTGTGAAACCTCCCTCTCTTATCCCGAGACCGTTAAAGCTTATTGGCATGTAAGCCAGTAGCTGCGCAAGCGAATCTATAAGTAGAATAACTATTAGGTTAACATTTCCTCCAAGTGCGAGGATAATGGTCATAATGAATAGGGCATTCAAGGCAACCCGTGCAACAGTGAATACTAGGTCAGCTGCCAGAACAATCTTTTTCGCGAGTATCCCCTTTATTGCAACTGAGAACCCTGCAAATATGCCTGCATACTTTCTCAAGACATACTTTTTTATGATTTCCCTTCCTTTAGCTGAGAATAACAGCAGTACTGGCAGGCAGAGAAGCACTGAAGTGAACACAGTTATCTGAAGCCATAGTTCGGGAAAGAAGAGGAATGCAGCAAGAATCCCAAAAAACCCAAGAGTAAACAAACTTATTATCTTGTCTGTGACTGTCAGTGCTGTAGCCTGCCCGACAGTCAGACCGTTTTTCTTGAGTAAGTATATCTGTGATAGCTGTCCTATCTTTCCTGGTGCAAAGAATCCCGATACCCATGAAAACAGATTTATTTCAAAAGATTTTTTGTAGGAAATCTTTGTAAATCCCCTACTCAGCATCCAGATATTTGCCGCGCTTAATGCCAGCTGAGCAAAAAGCAACACTACCAGAAACGGCAAATAGGTGAGGTCAATAGTTGCAATCCTGTTAATCAAGTTCTCCGGACCGACCCATAGAACAAATGCACCAAATACTACTGCGCTTGTTATTAAGCTCAATGTCAGTTTCATTATGTTGTTCATAAAAAACACCTGCAGAAATTATTTCTTATTCTAGAATCTCTTTTATGCTTTCGCACACGTAGTCTATTTCTTTTTCGCTGATTTTTGCAGAAGAAGGCAAAGATATTCCTCTTTCAGAAATCCCAAAACTTACTGGAAAAGATTCTTCGCTTTTATATGGCTGCATTTGGGATATCGGGTAAAAAGTGTTCCTTGTTTCAATTCCTCGTTGTTTGAGTTTTTTTATTAATTTGTCTCTTTTAACCTTAGTTTTTTTCTCTAACAAAAGAGTGTAAAGCCAGAAAATGTTTTTGCAGTTATCCGGTTCAAAAGGAAGCTGAAAATTCCCTATTTCGGAAAGTTTTTCTGAATAGAGTTTTGCATTATTTCTTTTTATCTGGTTTATTTTATCCAGACCCTCAAGTTGAGCCAAACCAAATGCAGCCTGTATGTTTGTCATTCTGTAATTATAACCGATTTCGTTGTGCCAATATCGTTTCTCTTTATTCATGGCATTATCTTTAAGAAAATTAATTCTTTCGATAAATTCAGAGTCATTGCTTGTTATTATTCCGCCTTCTCCAGTAGTAATATTTTTGTTTCCATAGAAACTGAATGTTCCGCAGTCCCCTAGGGAACCTGTTTTCTTTTTTTTGTATTCTGCTCCGTGTGACTCAGCTGCATCTTCAATTACTTTAAGTGAATGTTTTTCTGCAATTTCATTTATCTCATCCATTTTTGCAGGGCAGCCATAAATGTGGACAGGAATAATTGCCTTTGTATTGGAAGTTATTTTTTCTTCAATTTTATCAGGATTTAAATTCCAGGTCTTTTCTTCAACATCAACAGGAATCGGTTTTGCATTACAATATTTTACTGCTGCTGCAGTTGCAACAAAAGTAAAGTCAGGTACGATTACTTCATCCCCCTCTTTAATGTTGTATGCTTTTAATGCAAGATGTAATGCAGCTGTGCCATTACAGCAGCTTGATGCATGTTTAACTCCGCAGTAATCCGCAAACCCTTTTTCAAACCTGCCGATAAACTCTCCGATAGAGGAGACCCATCCAGAGTCAATTGCCTCATTGACATACTTTTTTTCGTTTCCAACAAAATATGGTTCTGCTACAGGTATCAAGGTTTCACCTCCAAATAATAGTAATGCTTAATCTTTAATAGTTTACATATTTCTCCTGTGGTCTTTGCCGAGGAAGAGCTTTTCTTTTTCAGTGTTCCATTCGAATATTCCTTTGCCTTTCAGTACTTCTTTCTTAAACTCAGGGTACATTGAGTTTTTGTAATAACTAATCACTGCTTCCGCTAGCTTCTCAGAGTTTTTTGGTGGTACAAGCAGCCCGTTTTTTCCGTGTTTAATATGCTCTGCATTTGCTCCGCTCCGGGTTGTTATCACAGGGCACCCAAAACCAAAAGCGAGCCGTGTAATTCCTGATTCATTTGATGAGGTGTATGGCAGGACAACCGCCTCACAGGCCCTGAAGTAATTAATCACTTCCTTATCCGGAAGGTATTTGTCAAATATTTTCACATTTTTCTCAATACCAAGTTTCTTAATCTTATTAACATGCTGTTCCTTTCCTTTCCAGAATTCTCCTGCTATTATGAGTGTAAGATCAGTTTTCCTAAGGATCGCAGGCATTGCTTCAAGCAGGTAATCAAGTCCCTTGTATGGACGCACAAAGCCAAAGAACAGGATGCTGTTTCCATTGACCCCGATCTTTTTCTTGGCTTCCTGTTTTGATATTCCGGTATCTTCTATTGCTTCGTCATAAGTCGGTTCAATTATGTGTCTCACATCTGCTTTCGGAAGCATTCTTTTAACTTCTTCTTTGTCACTTTTTGAGAAGGTAACAAAGTAATCTGCTGTGCTGAAAAATAACTTTGTCAGCAGGCAATCAAGAATTTTCACAATCCTGTTTTCGTCATGCGGTGTCACATTGTGGCAGAGGACAGAGACCCTTGTTTTTGTGAAGAATTTAGTTAGGAGCGCTATTGCAAGGTAACAGGGAGTGAGAAATGTGGTCCACCAGAGTATGCAGACCAACTCAGGTTTCTCCCGTCTTATTTTAAAAAAAACATTTACCCAGTTTAATGGGTTTATTGAGTCAACAACGAATTCTATGTCTATCTCCTCTTCAGGTTTTCTGTTCTTCTCTTTCTGCCATTTTCCCGGATAAAGGAAACTTGGGAATAGCCTGCTGAAGGAAAGTACCTTAACTTCATTATTTCTTGAAAGATTTCTGCAAAGTATTGCGTTGCTGTGAGCTATTCCTCCTCTGTAGGGCGGAATGGGCCCGATAATAAAGGTTTTCATTTTATCATCCAAACTGTAATTTGCATTAGCTATAAACTGCTTTATACTATTATTCATTGCGATTTTTTTTATTAATGACTTTTGGTACGAATATGCTTAAGGTTTATTTATAAATTATAATTGTGTTTACTACTATAGGTATACATTCTAGTGATTTTATTGAAAGTTAGTGTAATTATTGTTTCGCGTGACAGGAGAAAACTCTTAAAGATTGCTCTTCTTGCTGTCCTTAATCAGCGTTTTCACACTAAGGATTATGAAGTTATTCTGATTGATGATGGTTCAACTGACGGGACAAAGGATATGGTTGCAGATCTACAGAAAAAGTATGAAAACATGAGATATTTTGCTCAGGATAAAAAAGGACCTGCTGCGGGAAGAAACCTCGGCATAAAAAAGTCAATAGCAAATCTCGTCGCTTTCACTGATAGTGATGCTGTTGCAGATGCTAACTGGTTAGTTAATCTCATAAAACCATTTGAAGACAAGAAGGTCCTTGGCTCTGAAGGGAAGACAGTTACCCCAAAAAAGAAAAAACTCTTTCACACGGCGCCTGAGTGTTTGCATGGCAATAAGTTTATGACTTGCAATATGGCGTTTAGGAAAAGTGTGTTAAACGAAGTAGGTGGTTTTGATGAAGAGCTGGTTATTATGCGGGAAGATGCAGATCTCGCATTCAAGGTTCTGCGGCAGGGAAAAATAGTTTTTGTTCCGAATGCGGTTGTCAGGCATCCTCTTAGAAGAAACTCTTATTTGTCGCTGATAACGAGCCTTAGTTTCAATAGGAATGACATTATTGTGTTTCGACGCTTTCCTAAGGAATACCTGCGTTTCTTTGGTTCTCCTTTTAAGAAACCAATGATATTTTCTGTTGTCAGTTGGTTCCTTTTTGCTGCAATGATTTATTTCTTCCTTCTGCCTGGTTTTTACTTCCTCCTTATTTTATCTGTGCTCTTCGTTATTTTATGGAAAGTGTTGCAGGTTTTAGGAAAGGATTTTAATCTTAAGGATTTAATTGTATTCCTGCCATTGTCTTTCCTGAGAGATCTGCTTTTTCCTTTCGTAATTTTATATTATTCTAGTACTGTACCAAAAGAATAGTTAAATCAGGAGTACCTGTTTATTTATTGCGCGTTTAGTTTAATAATTCTGTTGGGAAAAAATGAATTCACTATTGACATTTACTACTAAGGCTTCTTTTAGGGGAGGAGTAGGCGTATACTCAGATTATTTGAAAACCGTGTTCCCTGACCTGCGCATACTAAGTTGCGATTCTATAGCAGGCTTTGATGTAAGAAAATTGTTTTTCCTGTTGAGAGAACCTTTGGCAGCGAAGACTGTTTCGGATTATTTTTTGAAAGAATACAAAAATAATGTTGGGTGTGAAGATGTTATATTTACAAACGGGATGTTTGGGTGGGCCTTGAAAAAGAAGGATGCCGATGCAAAAATTGTCAGTATTTCGCATGGTTGTTATGCTTCTTTTGCGGACAACGCAATGGAAAAAACAAATCCTGATTATTATCGGGTAAGGTTCCTGTACTCGTTTTTTGAAAAGAAGAGCCTGTCAAATGCAGATATAAGAATATCCAATTCAGTTTTTACCCAGGAAAAGGTATTAGAGTATTATGGTTTGGATAGCAAAGTCATTCACAATGCAATAGATACTAATTTGTTCAGGCCTGTTGAAAAAGAGAAGGCACGGAAGTTTTTAGGCCTGCCATTGGATAAAAAAATAGTGGTTTTTGTCGGGAGGCCAGGCAGGACAAAGGGCTTTGATATAATTGAAGCACTGGCTGAAGAACACAAAGACGTAATCTTTTTGTGTATAATTTATCCTATGGCTGTTTCGAAACATAAAAATATTATTGTTAAGTCCGGCATACCTTATAACAAAATGAACAATTACTATTCTGCTGCTGATGTCTGTGTCTTTCCTTCGCGGTATGAAGGTTTTGGGTATGTTCCTATAGAATCTCTTGCTTGCAATACTCCTGTAATTGCATCAAACACAGGAATAATGAAGGAGATATGCCCGAAAGGAAGCATTGTGGTTGACGTTTTCAGTCCTTCAGATTATTCTGTTGCCTTGCATGAACTGTTAGCCAAAGAGAAAATACCTGATTCAAGCGAATTTATTAAGGAGAGATTTTCTATTGAAGAATTCTGCAGAAACTATAAAAAACTGGTGGAGAATTAACTAAAGTTAATCATGGTGCTTAATGATGTATTTAAAATATGTTTCGAAAAAACTTTTAATTGGGTGTTGTGAGGTGATGTTGTGGCCAGATTCAAGAAAGTTCTTTTAGTTTCTCCCTCTTATTATAACAGTGTTTACGGGTCAGGGGCTACTCCAGATCCTGGTTTAGGTTATATTGCCGAGTTCCTTGAGGAAAATGGAATAGAATACAGTGTTATGGATATGGGTCTTGGTTATTCCTTCGACGACCTGAAGAAAAAGATAGAGGAAATTTCCCCCGATTTGATAGGTTTTGGTTTCAAATCATTTTCATTCAAAAATATTTACGATTTGATTTCTGATGTCAAGAAGGAATTTCCAGAAATAAAAATTGTTGCAGGCGGTGCGCACATCTCGGTTTTCAGGGAAGACGTGTTCAACGACTGCAAGGCAATTGATTACGGTGTTGTAAAGGAAGGAGAATATACTATTCTTGACTTGGTAAACGGCAAGCCTTTAAGTGAGATTAAGGGACTTTATTACAGAAAAGACGGAAAGCTTATTTTTACGGGCGAACCTGAAAGGGTAACAGATCTTGATAAGATTCCTTTTCCGAAGTACAGGAAATTTGAGCTTGACAAGTACTGGTATTCTGCCAGATATATAATAACATCCCGAGGGTGTCCTTACCAGTGTATTTTTTGTTCAATTAAACTTGTTGTGGGCAGACAATGGTTTGCAGCGAGTCCTGAAAAAGTTATGGGTGAACTGCTTTACTGGTATGATAAAGGTTACAGGAAATTTGATTTCATTGATGATGAGTTTACTCTTTCAAGGGAACGGGTAATGAAATTGTTTGATTTAATAGAGAAAAGCAAAATGAAAGCCTTGTCACTGAACTGCACAAACAGCATAAGAGCAGACACTGCCGATAAAGAACTTTTCAAAAGAATGAAAGAAGTTGGTTTCAATGTAGTTGGAATTGGCACTGAGGTAAGCAATGATAGGCTTCTTAGGTACATAAAGAAGGGCGAGGATATGGCGACAATTGAAAGAGCAATCAAGGAAGCTTGCGAGGCAGGCTTTAATGTTAATGTGCCTTTCATAATTGGTTTTTCTGGTCAGACAAGACACGACATTGAATCCGCATTCAAGCTCGCCCTAAAATACCCGATAAGACATGCATTCTTTTACAATCTTATTCCCTATAAGGGCACGGAATTGTATGATATGGCTAAGAGAGACGGGCAACTCATAGACCCTGACTGCAATTTCCTTAATTATACAAATACTGCGATACATAATCCAATGCTTAATACCAAGGAACTATCACGAGAGGAAAAACTTGAACTGCTTAAGAAAGGCAGGGAAATATCTGCCGAGGTAAACAGGCGTTATTACATAAGAAGAATGAAGACTTTCGGGAAGAAGGGTGAGCTGGCAGCATTTTTGTACGAAAAGCATGTGCTGCCGCAGTTTGTTCTGGATGTAGGCTTAAAACTCAAAGATTTTGCTAATACAAAGATACTTAGAAAGAAATTTATTTAGTCTTAGGTGATTATATGGCTCATAGGAAACTAACTTTTGGAATTGTAGGTTGCGGCAAAATAGGCAAGAAACACGCTGAACACATTTTTAACAATGAGCGGGCTGTGCTTTGTGTAGTATGTGACATAATCAAGGAAAGAGCGGACTTGCTTGCAGAAAAATATAATGCAAAAGCAGTTTACAATTTTGATGAGCTGATTAATGAAGACCTTGATGTTGTTAACATATGCACTCCGAGCGGTTTGCATGCGGAAATGTCCATCAAGGCACTTAATAGTGGCAGTAATGTGTTATGTGAAAAACCCATGACCCTTAATCTACTTGATGCTGATTTAGTTGTAGAAGCGGAAAAGAAAAGCAAAAAAAAGTTCTTTCTTGTAAAACAGAATAGATTTAATCCGCCGATTAAAGCACTAAAGGAATGCATTTGCAATAACAAGCTTGGGAAACTATCTCTGATTAACTGCAATGTTTTCTGGAACCGAAGGAAAGAATATTATATGGATGATGACTGGCGAGGTACAATGAGTATGGATGGAGGGGCATTGATGACTCAGTGTTCACATTTTCTTGATCTCATGCTGTGGATAGGCGGAAAAGTCAAAATCGTTTATGCTAAAATGTCTAACTTAAGTCACCCTTATGTCGAAGTTGAGGATACAGGTTTCATTACTCTGGAATTTGAGAATGGCAGTTTGGGGATGCTGCAGTATACTACCTGTGTTTATGATAAAAATCTGGAGGGTTCCATGATCGTGCTTGGAACTAATGGGAGCATAAAGGTAGGTGGCCAATATATTAACACTCTGGATTTCTGGAATGTGAATGGCGTTAAAAAACCCGAACTTGAGCCTTGTGGCGAACCTAATGATTACGGCACTTATAAGGGTTCAATGTCAAACCATGATAAAGTTATAGCGAATGTAGTGGATGTTCTCCTTGACAACAAGGAAATAGCAACAAACAGCATACAGGGAAGAGAATCAATAGAGGTTATGCAGGCCGCGTATATTTCGGCATTAAAGAATATGCCTGTTAGTCTGCCCCTGAAAAACGAAGATTATGACTTTAAACTAAATGAACAACAACCCTTAAGCGGGAACAAAAAGAGTGTTTGATAAAAATGAGTGCTGATGCAAAAATATACAAAAACGTGAAGATCGGCAAGAATGCAGTTATAGGGAATCACATAATTATAGGGCTCCCGCCATTAGGCAAAAATGACGGCGAGGTTGAAACTATTATAGGGGACGACTCATTCATCCGAAGTCATACAGTCATATATGCCGGCAACAAAATAGGAAATAACTTTCAGACAGGACACGGTGTTCTAATTCGGGAATCTAATGCAATAGGAAATAATGTCAGTATAGGCACACATTCAGTTATTGAACACGACATCGCTATAGAGGACGGTGTGCGAGTACATTCTAATGTGTTTGTTCCTGAATTTTCGGTGCTTAAAAAAAACTGTTGGCTTGGTCCTAATGTTGTTCTGACGAACGCGTTACACCCGTTGTGCCCTGCACTAAAAAAATGTATAAAAGGACCTCTGATAGGCGAGAACTCAAAAATCTGTGCAAATTCGACTATTTTGCCTGATATAAGGATAGGGAAAAACTCGTTAGTTGGAGCAGGTTCTGTTGTAACAAAGGATGTGGCTGACAATACTGTTGCATATGGCAATCCTGCAAAAGCGCGAGGAAATGTTTTTGATCTTGAGTGCCCGAAAGGAATTATCAAAAGGCCGTATAGTGCTGAAAAGAGCAGAGGGGATTAGTCTGGATAAAATAAAAGTTCCATTTTCCGGCCTTAAGCTACAGTACGATGGCATCAAAAAAGAAATTGATGCCTCAATAAAAGAAGTTATTGAGAATTCGTCTTTTGTTCTGGGCGCGCCTGTTAATGATTTTGAGAAAAATTTTGCAGGATACTGCAAAACAGACTACTGTGCAGGAGTCAGTAACGGGACATCTGCTTTGGAACTTTGTCTGCGTGCACTTGGGGTAAA
>CAZEVB010000031.1:0-7212 GCA_964515835.1 uncultured archaeon
AATTAACTTTTTAAAGCCTTCACGGGACAAATCTATTTGGACCGGTAGCGCAGTCTGGATAGCGCGGCTGCCTCCTATTTATTTTTCACATAAGGAGCAAGCAGTAGGTCGAGGGTTCAAATCCCTCCCGGTCCGCTACCACTGCCAGTTGACATCTGGGTGCCGCTTTCAGCGGCACTATCTTCGTTTTGCTCACACTTTTCAAAAAAAAGCTTGTTCACAGTCCATGCCCGCTCAAACAAATTTATTAATAAAATCTTCTTAGTTTATTCGGTTCAATGACTGGAAAATAAATTTCACTTGATAACAAAACATTCAAGATTATCAAGAATGATGGTATTGGTGTCCAACTCACGCCTGGCTCGATTTTCTATTTTAAACAGGACGAGGACAAGATAAGTGCCGATTATTCTGGAGGAGTTGTTGTCAAAGGTATACTTGAGGGGACAATTAAGGGAGATAAATTACAGCACCATTATGAACAGTATGACAAAGAAGGCAGGAAATTCGATGGTAATGCCAAAGTAGATATTGTCATTAAAGAAGACGGAAAAATACAGTTGATTGACGAATGGAAATGGGAATCCCAAAAAGGGAAAGGCAGTTGTATAATGGAAGAAGTATAAGCACTTTTTGTCCACCCGCTAATTATTATAAATAATAACTGACTACATTTAATTATGATTAAACAAAGAAGGAACGCAAAGATTATTCCTGTTGAAGAGCTGCCAGGAATAAAGAGGAGAATAGACGAACAGAAGATTAAAGACGGGATAGTGGAACTTGACAGGGGAATGAGTGCCCTTGAGAGAGTAAGAAAAAGAATAAGGCAGACCAGTGGTGTCGCTTTCCTGACAAGGACGCAGAAGAAAGAGATTGTTGCAAGGCGCATGCGGCAAATCCGAAAGGACCGAGAAAAGAAGAAATAACCAATTAGCAACTCCTAAGGGAGCAAACAATTATATTAATGCTAAGACTAATTCTCAGGTATGAAGGACATTGTTGAGGAAGCAAAAGAGAAAGCGGTTGAGGCCCTCAAGATATGCTCGACAAAGAACGGCTTGTATGCTTCGGGCGGTAAGAACGGCTACACCTCAGTGTGGGCTAGGGACTCTATGATCTCGCTGATAGGGGCATCTGTGTATACAGGAGAATTCAAGAATGTGTTCAGAGCGAGCCTGGACACTCTTGCAAAACACCAAAGCAAAAATGGACAGATACCAAATGATGTTGATGTTTTTGAGAATAGGAAGCTCGTGAGTTTTGCGACTGTTGATTCGAGTCTGTGGTTTGTCTTGGGTGAACACATCTACAGGAAGATGTCTGGCCAAGCACGAGGAAAAAAGTACAGGCAGAACACAGACGCTGCAATGAAGTGGCTCTCATATCAGGATGCCGGAGAGGACATGATGCCTGAACAGCTTCCGACCTCTGACTGGATGGACTGCTTTCCGCATAAGTACGGGCACACAATAAACACGCAGGCTCTTTACTATGCTGCACTTAGGATTTCAAAGGAAAAAAAAGAGATAAACGCTTTCAGGAAACAGGTTGACAAATACCTCTGGAGTGGAAAGCTCGGTTACTATCTTCCGTGGCACTGGAAAGACCACGGAAAATACTTTGAGAAAGAGGAGTGGTTTGACTCCCTCGGAAACATGCTGGCTATTGTCTTCGGATTAGCAGGGAAAAAGCAGGCGGAATCCATCCTTGACTTTGTGGAGAAGAAAAAAATTGCAGAGCCATACCCTATGAAGGTAATGTGGCCGCCAATAAGGAAAGGGAAAAAAGAGTGGCAGGATTATTTCTCCGACTGTCTCGCAAAAGACGCATACTCATACATAAATTCAGGCATCTGGCCTTTTGTAGGCGGCTTCTATGTGTGTGCCTTGGTTGAAGCAAAGAGGTATGACCTTGCAGAGAAAAAAATGGAGTCACTGGCGCGAGCAAACAGGCTCGGAAAACGATTTGAGTGGGACTTCAATGAGTGGATACACCCGATTTCAGGCAAGGCAGAAGGTGGAAGGTACCAAGCATGGAGTGCAGGCGGCTATCTTCTCGCTTATGAAGCAGTAAAAAGAAGAAAGAACCCGTTAAAGCTTTAGCTTTGTTTCTATGAGATTAGCAACATCTTGGGAAACTTTCAGGTAATCAAAGTTCTTTACTGCGTGCTCCCTTGCATTCTCACCCATTTTATTCCTCAAGTCATCATCAGTGATAAGTTTAAGCAGGTGGTCGGCGAGATCATTTACATCTGCTCTGTATGCGAATGTTTTTGGTTTGTCAAACTTTATAATCTGTTTCTTTTTGAAACCCATTTCTCTGGACGCCCACTCCTGTTCGAGGTCTACTGTTTCCCCGACCTTTGCAAGTAAGCCTGTCTCGCCGTGGACAATTGTATCCTTTATACCCATGGCATCAATTCCGAGTACAGGAATCCCGCAGCACTGTGCTTCGACCTGTATCATGCCGAAGCCCTCGATTCTGCTTGGTGCAGCATAAATGTCTGCAGAGTTCAGGAGTATTTGCATCATCTCTCTTGAGAGCGGACCATCAAGGTAACTTATCTTCTTCTTTGGAAGATTGTAACTTTTTATTATCTCCTGCTCCTCACGATAGTGGTACTCGGGTTCTTTCGCTTCCCAGCTTTTCCCTATGTATTTCCAGTTGTCAAACTGCTCATTTACACTTGCAAGTGCCTTGAGGACTTCCTGAAAACCCTTGCTTGTCGTGTCTCCGCCGATTGTCAGAATAAGTTTCTCATCAGGTTTTACGCCGAGAAGTTCGCGCATCTTAATCACGCGGGGATCATCTTTTGGAATGGGGCTCATGTTCTTTGTGTCAATACCTATTGGTACCGAGTACATGTTCTTGTTGTGAACACCATCCCGAATATAAGTTTCCTTCACCCAATTGCTTGTGACCATTATCAGGGGCAGGTCGTTAAGAATATCATGGTAATTTGCAATCCAGCCGTCTGCATTGAACCAGGGAACAGGAGTTACATTGTACTTAAGCAAATCACTTATTATATCAGGAGTATCGCCCCAGAAGCCTACGCCTATGGCTACATCTGGCTCGAATATTTTGAAGACAGAGCGCTTCTCAAAGGGAGCAACTTTCGAACATGGAATGGACGGATAACCGTTTTCCTTTAATCCCTGATATAGGAATGCTCCCTGAAGACTCACGCCATCAAGCTGTACTGGAAAAGGAAAAAGAACCGCGCTACTGAATTTCCCTTTTTCTCCATTTTCGCCTGCAAGACCATTTTCTTCGTTCGTCACATCTGCACTTACGATCTAAAACACCTTGTTGAATGTTTCTTTTTCAGAACAACTCAGGAACTCAAAGCTTTCTGTGTTAAAACAATACACTTTGTTAATTAAATACTTTTTTCTTTTCATCTCGTCTTCGTTGAGAATAAAAATCTCGTCTGCAGAAGAATCCGGGACGCACTTTGCCGGCTTTGCTCTACCTAGGTAAGAGAACTCGTAGAGACTCTTGCAGTCGAGGAGGCCGTGTTCGGTCATTAGGACAACTGCCCTGTTGATTTCGATGTGCCGCTTGTGGCCGTACTCGCCATTAGGCCCGTGAGTGAAGACGACATCAAAGCACTTGTCCAAGACTATCGGCTCGAGCCTGTTTATGATCTCGGAAAGACTGGGAAGATTTTTATCAGGGTCTTCGTCATCCAAGTCAGAGATAAAACCCCTTGCATTTAGGTAAGAGCAGGCATTGAAGAACTTGGGTTTTCTATCAAGATCATCCTTCCTGCAGAGCGAGACAATAGTCCATTCCCAGTCCTTATGTCTCATTATCTTGCCACTCATCCAAATAGCTTCATCATCAGGGTGCGCAACAATGACAAGAGCTTTCACCATAGACATCTACCGTAAAGATAAGCAAGTTAAGAATAAATAATAGTACTCAGTCATTAGAACAGGAAAGAGGATGTAATCATGACGAGAATTTTCTGTGTCGGGGACCTGAATCTTGATTTTTTCATATACACGAACGACAGACCGTTGATGGGTAGGGAGAAGAACATTCCTATGCCTGAATTTTCTTTAGGAGGAAATGCCGCCAACTGTTGCATGGCTCTTGCAGGCCTCGGTCTTGATGCCAAGCTAGTGAGCATGATTGGCTCTGATTTGTTCACCCCCTTACTTAATAAAGAACTAAAGAAAGCAGGAGTCAAAGACATGCTCTTCAAGAGCAGGACACGGAACGGAATTTCAATTATCTTTATATCGGACAACGGCGAACGAACGATACTGTCGAACAATGGAGCGCTTGCCGAACTAGATGCAGAGAAGATATCGCGAAGACTCATTCCCCTGCTGAAAGAAGGCGATATTGTTTACTTCGGCGGCTATTATCACCTGCCGAAAGTCAGGAAGGAATTCCCGAAACTCTTATCAGAGATAAAGAAAAAGAAGGCGGCTGTGTTCTTTGATGCCACTTACGATGAATACGGCAAGTGGGAAATAAAATCTTTCCTGAGGCAGATAGACACCCTGTTCCTGAATAAGCTTGAGCTGGAAAAGATAACAAAAAAGAAGAGTAGGGAAGAAGGTATCAGATGGCTCTTCAGGAACGGCGCATCCAAAGTTGTGTTAAAAAGAGGACCAGCTGGTGCTTCGTTCTTCTCAAGGAAAAGCATGATAGAGAGCAGGGCTCTGCCAGGCAAAGCAGTCAATGCCACAGGCGCAGGTGACTTCTTCAATGCAGGGTATATATATGGCCTGGCAAAGGGTTACGGTCGTAAGGCAAGCATGATGTGCGGCAACTTCGTGGCAGGAAAAAAAGTTTTGAAGAAAGAATACTTCCTCCCTAAAGCAAGGGATGTCGAAGACTACCTTAACAGGCAGAACCTTGTGGAAGTAAGAAAGGTAAAGGGCTATGACGAGTTATCACAAGAGATTTCCTCAGAGATAATTGGACAGCTAAAAAAGAAGCCAGACTCGGTGATAGCGCTTGCCGCAGGAAATACCCCTCTCGGCACATACAAGAAGCTTGCGGAAGCGTACAGGAAAGGCAGAGTGAGTTTCGCCAAAGCATTCTTTGTGGAAATTGACGAGTATCTTGGATTGCAGGACAGCAGCCACTGCCTTGGCAGTTATTTAAAGAAGAACCTCCTAGACAAGACTGACTTCAAGGAGAAAAATATGATGCTTTTCAGGACAGCAGGAAACCCTGCAGTTGAGAGCAGGAGGTTTGAGTCATTCATAAAGAGAAAAGGCATTGATCTGATGGTGCTCGGCATCGGCAAGAACAGCCACATAGGATTCAATGAGCCAGGAACGGCTTTTTCCTCAAGAACGCACGTTGCCAGGCTCAGCAACTCTACTATTGTGGCAAACAGGGTGAAAGTGAAAGGAAAGCTTCCCTCTCAGGCAATAACACTCGGTCTGTCGACAATCATGCGAGCAAAGAGAATAATTCTCGCGGCAAGCGGCAGCGGAAAGGCGAAGGCTCTGTCAGAGAGCCTGAAGCCAAGTCCGAGGAAAAGCGTGCCTGCATCCATCCTCCAGAGACACAAGAACACGGTTTTTGTTGCTGACGCCAAGGCATTATAAAGTAAGTTAGTCTGCTTGAAAGACAATAGCTAAACTCATTACGCCAATTGACGAAAGCAATAAATAGTCTTTATTACTTATTATTGGCATGGAGAAACTCGAGTTAACGATTGCCGGAGAAATAACTCTTTCTAAAGAACCCGGAAAAACACTTAAGAAGTGGCGCGAGATTTTTGGAATTAACCAGATAGAGTTATCAAAAGCACTTAACATCAGCCCTTCAACTATTTCTGATTATGAGGGCGGAAGAAGGCAGAGTCCGGGAATAGGAGTCATCAAGAGGTTTGTTGAAACAATCATAAAGGTCGATTCTGAGAGAGGCGGCAAAATAGCCAAACAATTAGAGAAAGAGTTTACTCCAAAGAAAGAGATCTTTGACATTCGTGAATTTGGCGGTTCGATTGATGGCACTGAGTTTGCTGAACTTATTGACGCGAAGTGTATTGCCAACAAGGGAAAGTTAAAGGAAATAAAGATTTATGGTTACACTATAATTGATTCTCTAAAAGTGATTATCGATGTTCCTGTGCATGAGTACATGACAATGTACGGTAAGACTCCTGAGAGAGCACTAATCTTCATGAAAGTTGAGACAGGCAGGAGTCCAATGATTGCAGTAAAGATCGGAAGGTTCAGCACAGACATGAAACCCGCAATAGTTGTTTTGCATGGCCTGACAAAAGTTGATCCAGTAGCAATAAAGATAGCTGAAACAGAAAAGATTCCTTTACTCACAACAAAGAAGAGCATTGAAGAGATAAGAGAAGTACTCAAAGGAAAAGAAGTCTAATTCTTCCTGAGACAGAAAGTGTACTTTTTCTTTGGCTTATTGAGGTTCTTGTCAAACCCGGCAACCGAGTCTGTTGTTTTTAGGGTTGCATCGTACTTGTTTGAAAGATATCTTACCAGCCTCTTTGCGGTCCTTAAAGAACCAACCTTTATGTCTATTCCTTCTCTTTTTTTTTCAATTCCTGTTACTGCGGCTAACTCGTCTTTTTCTTTAGCTCTTGACAAAAACAAGTCAATTTCTTTTAGAATTATTTCTTCTTCCTCAAAGCCCCTTAGCTGAATGATTGCCTCAAAATAATCAGAAACCAGTTTCATGCAGGAATCACAGAGAACCTTGACTATCTTTATTTCTGTCCTGAAGTTCTTTTCGAAAAGGATGTTTTCTCTCGAGATAACCAGTTCAACGACAACATCATAGCCCTTGTTTGTTTCATGGAAGTCTAATGCTGCTTCCAGGACATCCAAATCGGTTTTCAGTTTAGCCAGAACTACATCTCTCAGAATGTTTTCATCTAGTTCGTGCATTTTGCCCGTGAACTTTATTCTTTTGCAGGTTTTACAGACAGCTAAGTTAATCCGTTTCGGCAAAGGGCTTTTTATTTTTTCAGAGTAACAATCTGAACAAACTTTCTCAATCAGTATTTTTGTTTCTTTTCCACACTTCGGACAGAACCTTTCCACTTAATCACCTGTCTATATACTCTATATAAAAAACAGGATTAAGAATGTATTGATAGGTTGCGATTACACTCACCAATACTCTTAAGATAATGAAAACAGCGAGGAAAACGCCTTTGCTGAAGAAATCTGAAGAGAACTCTATCATGAAAGATATTGCAAA
>CAZEVB010000031.1:7312-8996 GCA_964515835.1 uncultured archaeon
AACAGGAAGAGGACAACAAAAGCAAAGAACTCTATCAGGAGAGTGCTTGGAATAATTACTTTTGCTCTTTTCCTGAATTCTTTCCATGCATTTCCAAAAGAAACTGTTTTCTTTTTGTTGTATTCTTTCACAAAAAAAGGATAGAACGCATTAACAGAAACATCAACTATTGAAGAAAAGATAGTGAAGAACAAGTAAAATAAAAGCAAACCAAATAAATCCGGATTTGGAGCAATAAATGATTCTAGTGCTATCTTAGGAAGAAAAAGAATCGGTACAGAATAAAGCGCAGCCACAAAGAGTTTAGGGATAAATAGTTTTGGGTGTCTGGCCAGCAAAACAAAAGAGTCTTTTATTACCCGAATCAGGCTCATAAAGTCAGTTCCGTTTCAAGTTCTGGTGCTTCAACCTCAAACCCTTCCTGTTTGAGGTCAAGCCTGAGTTTCTTCATTACTTTATCGTCACCATGCACAAGCATTATTTTTTCCGGGCTGAGTTTCTTTGCCACAGACATTAACTCTTTCTTTCCTGCGTGTGCAGAAAAATCATATTTCTCGTACTCCATTTTGAGGTCAACTACTATCCCATTCAGGTTAATCTTTCCTGTATCCAATAGGATTCTTCCAGGTGTTTTGTCAACCTGAAAACCAGTCAAAAACAGTTTGGAGTTCTTGTCGTGATATAATTCCGGCAGATAAAAGTGAACAGGCCCGCCCTGAAGCATTCCTGAAGTAGTGATAATGACTGACGGTTTCTTTAACGCGTTTTTCCTCATTTTTACGTTTCTGACCCAGTTGATTCTTGTTAAAGCCTGTTTCAGGAACTTCGGTTTCTTTAAGAAAGAAGGATTGCCCAGATAAACTCGAGCTGCTTTTTGTGACATGCCGTCAAGATAAATGTCTGCATCAACACCGTACTCAAATAAGACATCTGCTATTTCCTGGCTCCTTCCGACAGCAAAAGCAGTTACCAATGCATGCCCGCCCCTGTCAATGACATCCTGCACGTCATTCACGAACTTCTTTTCAAGTTCCTTTCTCGGAGGATGCTCCCTGTCACCATAAGTGCTTTCCATAATCAGGTAATCACATTTCTTTATTTTTGTTAAGTCTGCACCCGTATGCAATCTTGTTTCCTCTTCCTTAAAATCGCCAGTGTAAACCAAGGTCTTCCCGCCGATATCTAGCTTTGTTATTGCCGAACCCAGGATATGCCCAGCATCAAAAAACTGCATTGAAACAGAATCAGTTATGTCCATTGGTTTCCTGTAATTAACAGCAAAAGTAAATCTCTCTGTCCTGACTATTTCCTGTTTAGAGAAGTTTGCATCTATCCCTTCCATTCCTGCGATGTGAAGGGTGTCATGCCAGAGAATCTTGGCTAACTCTAAAGTCGGTTTTGTCATGTAACTCAGGAACTTGCCTTTAGTAAACAAGTGAGGCAGGTCGCCTGAATGATCCAAGTGTGCGTGGCTGATGATTGCCGCATCAATATTAGTATCAGGTCTCAGGGGATACTCTGGCCCTTTAGGAGTCAATTTTACCCCATAATCAAGAAGAATTTTGTCGCCAGAATCAACAAGAAAAGCGCTTCTGCCGACTTCGTGAGCAGCACCCAAAAATTTTATCCTTATACCCATAATCTAATCACCAGATCTAAAAAATAAGCTGAAACTCTTTATTAA
>CAZEVB010000032.1:0-8976 GCA_964515835.1 uncultured archaeon
GAGAGTTATATGCACGACTTCTGTCTGCTCGCAGATATAAGAATATAAAAAATAAAGAAAAAGAAAGGGAAAAAGATTTCCCTTTTTATGCGCCTACACAGACTCCAACCATTGGCTTAGTCCCTATTTGTGTAAGGGGTACTGTAGTTCCGCCGACAGTCTTTGAGTAGCTTATTTCTACTTCATAACTGTACGGGTTTCCGCCTGTACAAGCTGCGTTATCGCCAATTAGGCTTACACTTGCTTCCTGTCCGCCAGTGAAATTCGCGTCAATTATGGTATATACAACACTGTTTATTGTCATTCCTGTAACAGAAAGACTCTGTGAAGTGTTGTTCCTTGCAACTATTGTTGGTACTGCAGCATCAGTCACTTGGTATGTAGTTATAGCAAAAGGGCTTGTGCTCTGCCAATATGCTTTGCTCTGGCTTTCTGTTATTCCTGTTCCTAATCCAGGAATCCACCCCATTACACCGACTACGATAAGTGCAATAACGATTACAACAGCAAGTATGATAAGGTACTCAGTAGTTCCTTGTCCTCGTTTTCCAATCATCTAAAAAACCTCCCTTTAATTTTAAGAATAATCTAACCATAATAGTGGATAGTGCTATTTAATTCTATTGGCAGGAATCCCCAACCCCAACAATTTGTTAGGTGTGAGGTAGTTCACATTTTACTGAATTATACTGCGGTCCCCACCATTACCGAGAAAACGCTTTTTGAGAACAGGAACACGAGATAGGATACCACAAAAAATAAGGGGAAATATTTTAGTCCCAGTTTTGCTTTCCCCCGTTCAATTACCCCTAAGAAAAGAGAACTCAGGAATGCATTGCAAAGAAGAACTGCTGAAACAAGAACAAACATGAATTCAGCGTCAATAGATGATTGCCCGCCCAAGAAAGCCAATTGTCCTGAAACCATTGTTGGTGCATCCTGATTAATGTTTGCCATCATTTCAATGAACTGCACTGACAGGGAGAACAATACAGGGGCCGCTAAAACAATAATGAAAATAATGAACATCACATACATTTTTGTTGTTGACATTATCTCTTGTTTTTGTTCTTGAACTCGCCTTATTCCTGCTGCAGCTTCAACAAGCATTCTGGAGAGTTTTCCTCCTGAGTGTATTGCCATCGCGAAAAACGAGATTGTTTCGGTTATTACTCTCGACTTTATTTTTTTGGATATCTGGTTTAATGCATCTGTAAAAGAACCTGTTCCTAATGACTTTGATGCAGCCAACTTTATTTCGTGTGTCAGTGGTTCAAACTCCGGTCTTGCCGCTGCTTTGAATGCTGAGTATGGGGTCATTCCTGCGTCAAGGTTGCTTGCAACCAATAACAGGAAATCCGGAAAGATTGATTCAACTCTTTTTTTTCTGCTTTCAATTGCATAAAAGACTGCCAGATATTCCAGCAGAAAAGTTATTGCCAAGAACAATGCTCCAAGAACAACTCCTAATACAATAATTCCATCAAATCCGAGGTAAAATGAAATAGTTTCTTTGAATAAGCTGATAGGGATAAGAAAACCGATTAATCCAAATAACAAGCCAAGCAGAATAAATCTTCCGAGAAAGAAATCAAATTCGTTTTCTACTCCTGCATAATTGAGGTTAGGAAATAACTTTTTTTCTCTATTTTTTTCAGGAATTATTTCAGACAGGCTGTTGCAAATGTTTTTATAGAATCTCATTGCATTAACACCTTTGGAACTCTTGTCCTGACAAAACCAATTAAGAGTATCTGGAATACTACTGCACTTGCAGCAACAATAATCAGGGTAATTTCATTAACTGCTGCCCCGCCAAGAGCAGATATCATTACAAGGAAAGTTATTCCCAGCGACGGTATTGCGGCTGCACCTAACAAGTATATCAGAATCCATAAATTGAGTTCTGCTGCATAATCCCTTATTCCTCTCACCTGTTTCCTGATAAGGGAATCCAGAACAGAGTTTAGTGCACCGTAAAGAGAGGCACCGCTCTTTATACTTGTTATTATCTGCCAGATGGTTTTTTTGAAGTACTCTGATTTTGCCTGCAGGGCAGACTTTTCCAGTGCTTTTGCTTCACTCACACCTGAATTAATGTCTTCAACTATTTTCCCGAATTCTTTGCTCACCTGCCCGTAATCAGATTTTGATAGCGTGGACATTGCTTCGTACATACTGACTCCTGAAGAAATCTGTATAATCAGATTATTGAGAGCAAATATCAGGCTGTCGTTTATCCTCAAAACTTTTTGTTTTGAAAGTATTTTCGGGTAAACCAAATGAAGTGCAAAGAAAACCAGTCCAAAACAGATTCCTGCCAGGCTGGCTAAGGGCAGTTGTTCTTCAAAAGTTGCTCCTCTTGCAATGCCAAGTGCAGAGACCAAACCAAAGCCAACCAGCGCATAGATGAATGCAGAAAAGAATGATGCTGTTAAATATTCTTCACTGCTGACTTCAATGTCAGCGTCTTTCAATTGGTATCTGATATTATGGAATACTGAGGAAAACTTGTTCCCTATCCAGAGCATTCTCCTGTTGATTCTCTTTATCTTGCTTAACGGGAAAAGAAGGAACCTAACTTTCAACAAAACACCTTTACACCAAGAGAGAGGACTCATCCAGGTTTTTATCAACTGCTTTGATTACGGCGTCTCTGTCTGAATAGAATTTCTTTATTACATTTCCAACGATTTCAATGTCATTGATTTTCTTGTTTTTCATCCAGTTGAGAATCTTTGTCCTCAGATTAATTTCTTCATAAATCTCATTCTCAGTCATTCCTGTATGCAGGTTTAGCTGTTCAATAATTTTTCTTGGTTCATTAACCATATCCCACGAGTCATTCCTTGGCGACCAGCGGTATATCGTGGTTGCGTTTAGTGTTTCTTCACCGATTCCGTGCTCAACAGTACATATCTCATAAGTTCTCCTTGCATTGCTTCTCCTGTCCCTGTACTGCACGACAATAAGATCTATTGCCTCTATTTCCAGGGGAGGCAGGTCTATTGGCGGTTCAGTTAATCTTCTTACTACCTGTTTTCCTGAATTAGCATGGATTGTAGAGTAAACACTGTGGCCTGTATGCATTGCCTCAAAAAGCACTTCTGCTTCTCTCCGTCTTCTTATCTCGCCAACAATTATTCTGTCAGGTCTCATCCTCAAAGAAGCCTGCATTAAGTCCAGCATGCTGATGCCGCCAATTCCCTCGGGATTCGGTTCTCTTGTGCTCAAAGGCACCCAGTTCCACTTCATATATGAAGGCAGCATTATTTCTCTCACATCTTCTATTGAGAGAATCCTGTGGTAAGAGGGCATGAAAGTAGTCAGCACATTAAGCATGGCTGTTTTTCCTGAAGCGGTTCCCCCCGCAACAATAACATTCATTTCATACTGGATTGCCAGCCATAAAAGAGCAGCCATTTCTGCCGATAATGTATGCGAATCTGAAATAAAGTCAGTTATTGTCCATGGTCGTCTTGCAAACTTCCTTATTGTTATGGTATTCCCGAATGAAGATACAGGGAACAAGGTTGCACTTACCCTGTCTCCGCTTAACAAGTGTGCATCAAGAATAGGGTTAAGGACAGTTATTTCTCTACCAATCTTCCTCCCAATCTGTGAAGCATAATTCGAGATTTCTTCCTCGCTGTCAATCCTTAGGTTTGTTTTCATCCACCCGTGTTTCCGGTGGTAAACAGTTACAGGGTTAGCAACAGAATTTATTGCCACTTCTTCCAGCTCGTTGTCTGCCATGAGCAGCTCTATTTTGCCCAAGCCATACATGTCATGCAGCATTATTCCTGAAAGTAATAACAGTTCTTTTTCTGTGAGTTCTTCTACAACTTCCCTTAATTTCAGGGAAGCCGCTTCAATGAACTTCTTTTTTAACTGCTCGCTCTTTTTTGAGTCGCTGATTTCTGAAATGTCAACCATGAATGTCTCTGCCACTCTTTCTTTCATAGAATCAATAAACACTTTAGTGTAACCGCCAATCTCAATACTCTTCATGAAATAGTGTTTTTGCCCGTTCTCTTCCGCAATTGCAATTTCTACAGGGATATTGTCTGAAGAGTAAACATAATTGTCTTTCAATTTATCAGGAATAACTGTCGTTGTTTCTTGTTTTGGCTTGTTAAGAATAATTATTTTTGGGTCAACAAAGGGGGCTGTTGGATAAACAACATTAACTATTTTCTCGCTTTCAAGAATCCTGCCGATGTGATCAACACTTTCCTTGCTTATTCCTGTTTCTTTGGCTATCTTTGAGAATCCTGCGGTTCTGTCCTTGCAGTTATCCACAAATTCCATTGCGTGATCTATTACAGTCTTGAATTTTCCTGTCTTTACTATCCGCATTTTCTTATCTTTTGGTTGTTTTAGCTTGCTCGAATCAAAAGCCCATTTTTCTTTCTTAGCAACCTTCTTTTTCATGACATCACGTCCACTTATAATATATTATTTTTGTTAATAAAACTAAGCATTTCCCAAAATCATTTTTCCGGACACCATTACATCAGCTTGCATGTAATTCAGGTCTGCAGCATAGTAATAAAACAGTCCGCCTGATGGCGAAGGCATTAGTGCCGTTATCTCAACAATTGCTACAGATGCAGCATCATTAATGCTTTCTGTTATTTTCAATGCGCTGCTGTTGCCGTCTATTTCACCGATATTTATCAGCAGAGAATCTCCTGCAGTTTCCGAGTAAGCTATCTCATACAAGTTGTTAATCTCAGCATTTAATTTTCCCGAATCAGTGAAGCTGTTGCTATTGTCAGAGTAATTGATTATCACATCAATTGTTCCGCCTGCATCCCAGTTCCACACCGCAGTGAAATTAAGGTCATCATTCACGCTAATAGTTATTTCGTAAGAAAAAACATTTGTGTCTTCACTCAGGACATAAAAATCAATTATGTTGTCTCCCAAATAACTGTAATCATAATGCAGACCATTGCTGAACAATAACTCTGTCCTGTTATCCGCCAACCAGTTAAGGTCAAGTAGTATAGAAGAATTCTGTTTTGAGGAGTATTGTGACTGCACAAAAGACTGGTAATTGAGCAGTTCTGCCTTGTTTATTGTGCTTGGCAGACTGTCACTAAAAATTATTTCTGTGTTAACCATGCCTCTGTTTACATCCACCACTGTCCCGAGAATCTTTTCAAGGGAGCAGGCAATATCGTCTTTCACAAATCCTGCTTTGTCCAGTCTTAGAGAATTGATTATGAACGAATCTTTCTCGGAAACATTTCCTGCATAAAACTCCGCAAAAAGCACTGCTACTGAAAGCAGCATTATTGTGCTTATTGTTATTATGAGTCCTTTTTTGGTTATCTGTACCATGTGTTCATCTCCGCCAGATAATAACTCACACTGCCGTCATTAACCACAAAGCTTCTTTTTGTTGAAGCAAAATTAAGGTAACTTTTTTCGCAATCACTACGGCTGACCACAATAACCGCATTATCCAAGTCAGTGCTTTCAAACAACAGAAGTTCTCCGCAAATCTGGTAAGGAAGTTTATTGAGAAGAATCCTTAGTTCATCAGAACTATCTTCTTTTACTGTTTCTTCCAGAGTACCTGATTTCTCCAGCACTGTCAGGGAGTCCATAGAAATTTCTTTCAGATAATTGCTGTTGTAAGAGTCATAATTGGTTCCTGATAAATAGTAAACAGAAGTTCCAATCATAACCAAGGTGAGCAGCAGGGCGAGCAACGCATCAAGGCTTATAATGAATCCCTTTGTTTTCATTCAAACACCTCTAACCTTACAAAGACCTCTTCGTTGTTCAGCAAACCCAACCGCCTGCTTGAAACAACTTCTTCATTTTCCGGTGATAAGCCAAACTCATAAAGAGTATTTCCGCTATTTACGTCCTCAACAGCAATGTAAACATCATACTTTGTCAGTCCCAGAATACTCTTTAGTTCAGAATAACTGTTTTGATTGTAGTCAACCAGACTTGCCAGCTTGTTTCCATCGATAATGTTTCTTCCGTTTGCAAGCCCGATTGATTTTACCTCAGTAAGGTCTGCCAGGTTTTGCCAGTCAGCAGGATAACCTTCAGATAAAACAAGACTGTTAATTGCCCCTGCGGAAACAAACCTCATTTCGCTGGTTTTGTCTAATGCTTCTGTTCTTAGTGCCACGTTATTTGAGTATGCTAGAGTAATTGCCAAGACAAACAGGAATATACTCAAACCAACAATCAGGTCAGTTGAGAAAAGCTGTCCTTTCGAGTTACTCAATAACAACAACTCCTTCCATGTTTCTTATTGTTATTTTCCCATCTGCCTGAAACTGGGTTGCCTGAATATTGCTTGTTATTGTTGGTGCATCAACAAAGTTGTTTCTCCAGTAAACTTCTATATTATTGCTTGAAACATTTACATCAAAAACCCTGCCTTTGCTATCAAGAAAAATAGTTTTTGTACTCCCGTTTCCGGCTAGATAAATCTTGTTGACTGTTAAAGCAAGTTCATTTGCAATTCTTTCTGCTTCATAGTTTTCTTCTGCAAAAATTAATCCTGAGGTCTTTTCCGAGTAAGTGTATGCCGCAAAAAGAAAGAGAATAAAGAGTATGCTCAAGGCAATAACAAATTCTACAGTCACCTGCCCTTTTTTGTTCATAAATACCACTATTCAATAGTCAGGTCAATGTTATCAAACCTTAGTCTTACATCTTCCCCGTTACTGTTCCAGCTTGCGAGTCTTCCACCAAATTCTAAATAATAAGTTCCTGCGCTTGTGATGTATGAGGTAACATCAATGTTTTCTGTTGCACCATGGTCATTCGGATTAGAATCATATTCTATTTCGTTTGTGGCATCAAGTCCGCTATCGAGGCTGCTTCCCAGATAATTCATTCCTGAGCTATTGCCGATAGCTGCTTTTATCCAGACTGCTTCTCCATTATCTATTCCTGAATCATCCATATACCAATAGAAAGTGAGTGTAGCAGTTGCTCCTCCGCTAATCGCATTCACCTGATTCTGGCTAACCTCAAATTGTACTCCGTAAGCACCATTAGCATTTGTTCCTGAGTTTGGTTGTGCGCCAGTATAATCACCTAAATAAATCCTGATATTGTTGTGACCATTCACTTCGGAATCTGCTGTTGAATTATCATCATTTGGATCTGCATTAAACCAGTAGTAATCGTCTCCATCAAGGTAGACATCGTTTTCCCAATCCCAACCGTCATTACCTGAACCCAAACCAAAGGTGTTTGCACTTGAGTTAATGTCTGTAGAAAAATCCAATGGCTGAGGTAAGTTTGATGCGAGTTCCCAGAGGTCTATTCTGTATCTATTTGGCCATAAGTCTGTTGTATAACTGGAACCGTCAGTGAACGTGAACTTTAGTTGGAATTTCTCATAATCATTGTTCACATTAGCAGAAAATCTTATCTCATTTTGAGTGTAAGAAGTCGAAGCAGCTAAATCCGCATTGCTTGTCAAACTAATTTCCTGTCCATCATCGGCACTTCCGGTCCAATAATTAGTTCCATCAATCAACTGCACTCTATTCAAAACTGCTGAATCAGCATCATTAACACTCCACTCACTCACAGTCATTTTCTCTATTGAGATTGTTTCTGCGCCAGTATTTTCTATTGTCCACCCCCCAATTCTTGTTGTAGTTACAAATGATGCGGTACTCCAGATGAATGAGAAATCATCTGCCTGCGACGATATTACTGTTACATTTAATGAGATGGTGTCAGAATAACCTTCATTACTTTCAACAGTAATTGTTCCTAAGTATGTTCCTGTTGATGTTCCTCCCGGAACTGTTAGTGATATGCTTTGGTTTTGGCATGTTTCTGCTGCAAGAGAAGAGATTGGTGTTACTGCATTTAACCATGCTCCAGCGTCTCCTGAACCTGTAAGGGTAATGTTTGTCTGCCCTGAAGTAGTTGTATTACAAACATTGATTGTGTTTGAATCGCTTCCTCCTTTTGCTATTGAGATTGTCCATCCTGAAGGCAACACTACAAGTTCTCCTCCGCCGTCTCCCCCGACCACAATTACTTCAGCGTTAACAGGAACGTTCCTTGTTTCCTGTTCTTCGCCATAAACTCCGGTTATTGCTAAACTGCCTGTGTAATTGCCTGTTGCGCTTGCATTTGCAGAGAAACTCAGATCTATATCTGCATAATCCGCAGGACCGATAGAGAAGTTGTCATCGGAAATAACAAAGCCGACATCAGAGTGGCTCCAGTTAACCACAATGTTTACATTTAGGGTTTCTCCTGAATTGTTGGTTATCCTTATGCTGTCGTTGGCACTGCCTTCCTGTAGCATGGTTGCATATATGCTGCTTTTGTTTAGGGAGAATCCTGTTTCTCCGACAGACACATATCCTTCGTTTGCTTCAACCAATAACCAGTAACCCCCTGGTTGTGAAGGCAGATTACCTACAATATTCACGTCTGCTTCTGCAAACCTGTCATTTCCATTAACAGAAATAATTATGAGTTTTCCTTCAAGTGCTATTCCTGTTGTGTCTGTTCCTTCAGGAATTGTAATAAACACAAGTCTTTTTGCTCCTTTTCCTTGGAAATAAACATCATTGACTGCGTCCTTGAGATCGTTGACTGATGAATCGGCACTGCTTATGTTTTTTTCTATAATTAGGCTAGTCATCTGTTCATTGGCAAATGCAATAAGAACCATTAGTGCTGCAAGTGATGCTGCAAGAATAATTATGAGTTCAACCGATGTCTGTGCTTTTTTTATGTTAATCCCTCTAAGAATCAGATAATAGAAGAGTTAACCGCTTAATATATTTTTGTAAGCGTTTCATTAACCACTAAGAATAATAGTTATCTTCTTTGCTCTCAGATAAATAAAGTA
This sequence comes from uncultured archaeon, assembly GCA_964515835.1. Classification (GTDB taxonomy): domain Archaea; phylum Iainarchaeota; class Iainarchaeia; order Iainarchaeales; family SKW153; genus CAZEVB01. The sequence continues at coordinate 8,867 of CAZEVB010000032.1, forward strand.
TGCTGCAACCAGTGACAATAATGCGGAAGAATAGTGGATAAAAGCCAGGATACTTTCTCCGGTTGAAATCTGTATTACTACTCCCTGGGTAAGTGTAACAATGAATAATG
>CAZEVB010000033.1:0-6297 GCA_964515835.1 uncultured archaeon
TCGAGAAGAGGCTTGAATTTTTTTGTTTCTTCTGCAGTAGGTGGCTGTGCATCAATCGACTTCCTCTCAACAGGAGCCCTTAGAACTCTTGTATCTGGTCTTGATGTTCTTGTACCTGTACGAAAATCGGGTCTTGCGTTTGACCTTGTATCTGACCTAAAACTAGATCTTGGGCTAGCACCCATTACGGGTCTTGGCCTAAAAGAAGTTCTCTGATCTGATACTACAGGACTACTTGAAGAACCTCTTGTTGCAGGGGGTCTGTCAGATGTTCTTGTGTAAGTTGATTCTCTTGTTCTGGTTGTTCGTGGTTTTTCATCTGCAGAGACTTTTCTTTTGAGTGACAAAAGAATTTCTTTTTGGGTTAATTCCTCAACTTCTTTTCCTGCAGGCGCTCTTGCAAGATAATCAACTTTTGCAACCTGCATTAGTTTTCTTGCATTGAGTTCTCCACCACGATCTCCATCAATAAAGAGTGTTAGTTCTGCTTTCTTTGAGAGGTCAATTATGCTCTTGCTTATGTTGGATCCTCCCATAGAAATGACATTCTTTATGTTGCTCCTTAACATAGTCAGGACATCTGCCCGACCTTCAACCACAATAATTTCTTTTTGGGTGGCAATTTCGGGACCGCATGAGAGCTTGTCAGGACCAAAGATTTTTACTCCGAGTTCTCTTGAAGATTCTTTTATTTCTTCAGCCAGCTCGTTTGCATTAGGAGCACTGCTTTGCTTTAATTTGTCAAGCAATTGTCTTGCTCGTTCTTTTATCTTGGCTCTCTTTTCTTGCCTAACATCTGAAAGACTAACTATCTCAAATTTTGCGTCACATGGACCAACTTTCTCAACCGACTCTACTGCCGCTGCCAAGAGAGTTGTTTCCGGCATATTCATTGAACTGGGTACAATGAGTTGTCCGTGTGTTTTGCCGAATTCTGATTTGAATTTTACTTCAATTCTTCCCAATTTTCCTGATTGTTGAAGTTCCTTGAGATCCATTTCCTCTCCGAGAAGACCTTCGCTCTGACCAAAAATAGCACCGATTATGTCTTCTTTGTCAACAACACCGTCAATGTCAAAATTAAGGTCTACCTGATACTTTACAGTAGTAATGTAAGTTTTTGCCATAATATCACCTTCTTGTCTTACTTTGAAGAATTAGAGACTATTTATGGTTTCTTTTATTTTTCTGGAAATCTGCTTTGGATCTCCCTTGAGAAGGATCTTCTTTTTATTGCTGAATTTTCCGGAAATGATTTCAATTCCGGTTCCGAACATTTTTTTGAACTCTTTTATGAGTTCTTTGTTTGCTTTGCCTTTCTCAGGCACTGCCTTTAATTTAACCTTCAAACGATTGTTGTTTACACCTGTTATAGAAAAACTCCCGGCGTTTGCAACAACATCAACAGCTAATATTAATCCTTCTTGGTTTTCCTCAACGGAAAAAGACATAAATTCAACCATATAATAATTCTAATTCCTTAAATAGAATTAATAAGGAAAACTATATTAATATTACAGTTCAAGCAGAGAACTGATTATTATGGCAAGATACGCTAAAGGAGCCAATGCTGAACGGGAAATGGCAAGAATCCTATGGGATTACGGTTTTGCAATGATACGCGCAGCAGGCTCAGGAAAAAGCACTTTACCAAGTCCGGACATGGTTGCAGTAAAGAACGGAAGGATAATTGCCTTTGAGTGCAAGGCATGGAAAGGAAAATACCTAAACATTGAACACGAGCAAATGGATGAACTTGTGCAATGGTGCCAAATAGCAAAAGCAGAGTTTTTTATTGCATGGAAAGTTCCCCACAAAGGATGGTTCTTAATCAACAAAAAAGACATGAAAAAAACAGAGAAGGCATACGCGATTTCTGTTGGAACCGCAGAAAAAAAAGGAAAAAAACTAGAATCGCTTATACATAAAAAGGTGTTGTGATGGATAAAGAAAAACTGGCAAAACTTGCTTTCGGAATGGCCTTGTTTATTGCAAGCATGATTCTCATGGGGTGGTTATTCGTGTTCCTTGCCGGGGCATTAAATGAAGAGAACATAAACCCCTTAGGAGTCATCATCATATTAGGGGTGTTAATCTTTGGAACATTTTATCTCTTTAAAATAGCAGTAAAGATAATGGGGGGCAAATAAATGCCGGGTTTTATGAAAAGGCTTTACAAAGTAATGGAGGAAGCAGACATAATTGTAGAGGTTCTTGACGCCAGATTCCCTAAAGAAACAACAAACAGGATAATTGAAGAATTTGCCACAAGAAACAAAAAGACGCTGATAAGGGCCCTGAACAAATCAGATTTAGTGTCAAAAAAGTTCTTAATTAAAGCAACAAAAATGTTTGAAAAGACAATTATTATTTCGGCTAAAGAAAGGACAGGAATAAACATATTAAAGAAAACAATAAAGAAAGGGGCGAAAGAACAAAATAAAGTTGCTTTTGTTGGTTACCCTAACACAGGAAAAAGCAGCCTTATAAACGCTATTTCGGGAAGAAAATCTGCACCAACTTCAATAAAGGCGGGTTTCACAAGGGGGGAACAATTCATCAGGATTAGTAAAGAAATCATGCTGATTGATTCTCCGGGAATAATTAGTTATGGAGAAATGGATGAAGCAGAACTGGCTCTGCTCGGGGCGAAGGGTTTTGAACAAATAAAGGATATTGAAAGATGCGCAGAACACATTGCAACATATATCATCAACGCAAACCCCAAAGTACTTAGCAGTAAATATAATCTTACTAAAACCAAGGAAGCTGATGAAGTACTTGAGGATATCGCCAAAGAAAAATGCTTTCTGCTTAAAGGCGGAAAACCCGATGTTAAAAGGGCTTCACGATTAGTACTGGAAGAATGGCAAAAAGGAAAACTAAATGTCTTTAAAAACTGAAACACTTAAATAGAGAAAGAAGATATTGATTTGATATGCTTCCTGAAAAAAGAAGAAAAGCAACAATTTACTTTGCAATAATCTATTTCGTGTTCGTAGGCATACTCATTTACCTGATGGTGTTTAATACGGGTCTGAAAATAGAAGAAAAAATAGATGACCTTAGTCTGCAAAAAAAGATCTTTGTTAAGAATGAGTCTGTGAAAACAATTACAAACATAACTGTTAGTTACATGCAGGGAAAAGAAAAAATAGAAATCATGGACATCAACAAACTAAAATCAAACGAAATAAGGGAAATTGTTTATGTTTTTCCTGAGGGAACAGAAAAGGTCCAGATAATTATCGACGCGCCTTTTTACAGCACTGTAGCCAAAGAAGTTCTCATAACCAAGGCATCTGCAGGACTAAACTATAACATTAAGAGCCCTGCACAAATATTCAAGGACTCACAATTCATTTTGGGTTTCCAGATATGCAACCCGACAACAGTAAAGAAAACCGCTTTGCTGGAAGAAAAACACGAAACAGAATTCTTCAAAGAGGGCTCAATAACAACTTCTGCGGAAGTAGAAGCCGATGCATGCAAAAACGTTGACTATGATTTGACCCCAAAAAAGACCGGTGTTACCACAATCTATTTTAAGATCAATGTTCAAGGTATTACAGACGAACAACAGATAACAATTCAGGTGAATGAATAATGGCAAAGAAGATAGAAGACGCAAGCATAATAGAAATAATAAGAAAAATGGTTGCCGATGGCGAATCAGAAGAAAAGATAACACGGGCACTCAAAGACCTCGGTGTTGAATCCGAAAAAGTAAAAAAACTTGTTTTACTTGGACAGGCAGATACATTCGCTCTCCTGAAAAACGAGATATCAAAGATAGTTACCGAAGAACTCGGGAAACAAAAACCTGCAATGCAAAGTGCAATGAAAGCAGAAGCAGATAAAATTTCTAAAGAAACAAGGGTAGAGATTACTAAAGCGGTTATTGCGGATCTTAAACAGTACGAGAAAGACATTACCGGGCAGAGCAAGACATTCCAAGAGCAGATAAACGAAACAGTCAAGAGAATCAGCGATCTCAGCGAAAGAGTAAAAAGCAAACTAAATGAACTTGGCGGTGCAGTAAGACAGGTTCAACTAGACATGGATGAAGTAAAACTAAAGGGCGTGGGAACCAGAAACAGACTCATAACCCTTCTTTTAGTTATTCTCGGAATAGGTTTCTGTATCGGGGACTTTTACTTGTTCTTTACAACATTCTCGGGAGAAATAACTGTAGACAACATAATCATAACAGTAGTCATGGCACTAATAGGAATAACCATGCTGTTTGTCTCTACAGTAATATAAAAGAACTGAAAGAATTATTCTTCTTCCTGCAAAAGTTTCTCATAACTTTTTAGAGCAGAAATAGCACTCTCTAAAAAAACCTTTTTCCTGATGCTTTTCTCTTTATTGTAGAGCTCTTTAAGCTCGTTTATTGTTAATTCTATTTCAATCATTCAAACACATATAAATTATAAAGGGAAAACTTAAAGAGGATATCTGGCACCGGCAATATGGTCTAGGAAAAGAGATATTCAAAGAAGACATATATTTCTAATGTATTCCCCGCAAGAACTAGAATTAGTCGGTGCAATAATTGGAGATGGGCACATTCATTTAAAGAAACCAAAATATTACTTTGGTTTAACAGGAAACAAAATTACAGATAAAGAATATTTCGAAAAAATGGTTAAATTAATCAAAACCGTATGGAATAAAAACACTAAACCTTTTGAAAGTGGTAGAGGATTAAGAATTCGTGTTTATTCAAAAAAAATAGTTAATAGACTGATAAACAAATTCTTTTTACCATATAACTTCGGAAAATGTTACAAAGTCGAACTTCCTAATTTTGTTTTAGCTAATTTTAATTTAAGCAAACATGTCATTAGAGGAATCGCAGATACTGACGGAACGATTTTTGTTTCGGATAAAAAAGGGTCACTCAAATACCCTTCTATCGAAATAACTACCACAAGTTTTATTCTTGCCCATCAGATAAGAGAAATACTTGTTAATCAAGATTATCAAGTTGCTAAGGTAAGATCTAATAAATATAAAAGGCAGGCGCCTGCATATAAAGTTGGATTATATGGACGAAACAATCTTAAAAAGTGGATAAGAGAAATAGGATTTTCAAACCCGGTAAAGTTAAGAAAAGCAACAGATGCATTGCAACCATGTTTATAAACCTTATTTAGCATTATGATAATAATGGGAAGGTAGCTCAGTCTGGGAGAGCACATGACGGGCACAAGCTTATCTTAATGGTTTGTTTTGCCCGGGTGAAGCTGAAGATACTGCAATGAAGTTCATTGTTGGTTTTCATTGCTCCCAGCAGTAACCATGGTGTCGCGGGTCCAAATCCCGCTCTTCCCATCCCTAATTTTTATTAGAGTATGATATAAGCTATAGAACACAGTGAAATCTTGACAAATCCGGGGAGTTATTACAACTAACCTCTCTTTACATTGATTACTCCCTTCACTGCATAAAGACTATCAATAGTAATCTGTAATTGTTTGAGGCTGTTCACTTTTATGTCAAAAGAACAAACAGCAGAACTTTTTCTGGCTTTTGCACCTACCTTTGAAACATAAATCCCTAAAGTAGAGAAAACATTAAGCAAATCTCTCAGGATCCCTAAACGATCTTCAGCAACAACAGTCAAATCAGTGAAATAGTTTTCTTTGCCTCTTCCCCAGTCAACCTCAACCTCTTTCTTTGATTTTATGAGTTCTTTCCCCTCAGGACAACCCTTAACATGAACAGATATTTTTCTTTTGGTTGTTGCAAATGCAATTATTTCGTCGCCTGGTAATGGATTGCAGCATTTTGCCAACCTTATCCGATTATCTGCTTTCTCTATTTTGATTATGTCTTTCTTAGTAATTTTTATATGTGGTTTTTCTTTTATTTTTAGGAAAGTTCTTATCTTTTGCTTTGCCTTCTCGGTTTTCACTATGTTTAACCAGTGTCTCTTTGGTTTTTGGCTAGGGGAAGTTACTATCTCGGCAACATCAGCAGTTTCAAGTTCGTGATCAAGCGAAACTATTTTTCCATTAATTCTTGCTTTTGAACAATGTTTCCCTAAATCAGAGTGAATGTAGTACGCAAAATCAAGCGCTGTCGAACCATCAGGCATTTCAATAACATCGCCGTTGGGAGTAAAAACAAATATCTTGGTGTCGCTCACCATTGTTTTTATTTTCTTTTTTTCGCCCTGATTCTGCCACTCAAATATTTCCCTGAGCCACGCAAATTTTGCATCATAAGTCCCGAATTCTGAAGCGGATTTATATCGCCAGTGCGCAGCAATCCCAAATTCTGCAATGT
>CAZEVB010000033.1:6397-8837 GCA_964515835.1 uncultured archaeon
ACCATAAATTAGGTAATTATGAAGAATGCCTGCAGAAATAGTGGCTGGGTCTAGACCCAATTCTGCGAGGATTCTGCCTACTGCGAGATTGTGTTTTAAAGGATAAAAAAGAACAGGCATATCCTTGTTATTTTTTTTCTTTAAGCACTCTTGTTTAGCAAGGACAAATGCTTTCTCTATTTTGTCAGTGTCCTCATAACCTCTTTGCTTAGCAATCTCTATAATGTCTTTTAACTCGGATTCCATATGAGTCCCCACAAATATAAGTATTCTGCTACACAAAATAAATATAACTATCTATTTCATCAATCCGCGACACACACGTTGCGTATACCCTGTTTGGCACAAGCAGGTCAACGGGGCAAGTAGTTGTTTTATAACAATTATCGCACTAATTTAATCGATGTCCGAGAAAATGAATCTTCCGTGGGTAGAGAAATACCGGCCGGGTAAACTTGAGGATATTATTGGTCATGAAGACATAATAAAGAGACTCCGGAGTTATGTGAAGACAAGGAATATTCCCAATATGCTCTTTACAGGCCCTGCAGGTGTCGGAAAGACTTCTGCTGCTGTTGCACTTGCAAAAGAACTTTTTGGAGAAAACTTTAACCAGAATTTTCTAGAACTTAACGCGAGTGACGAAAGAGGAATTGATGTAGTGAGGAACACCATCAAGGACTTTGCCCGGACTCTCGCATTTGATGCTTCATTTAAAATAATTTTCCTTGATGAGAGTGATGCCTTAACTGCCGATGCACAACAGGCACTAAGAAGGACAATGGAAAAGTATACGAGAACATGCCGCTTTATCCTGAGTGCAAACTACAGCAGCAGATTGATTGAACCTATCCAAAGCAGGTGTGTTGTTTCAAGGTTTAAGCCTCTTTCCGCAAAACATGTGGAGAAAAAAATAGAGGAAATTACTAAACAAGAAAACATAAAGATTGATGAATCGGGAAAAACTGCTATTGTTTATGTCAGTGACGGGGACTTAAGAAAAGCAGTTAATGTATTGCAGGCAGCATCAACAATAAACAACGAAATTAATGAAGATCATGTTTACAGTGTTTCAAGCAGGGCGCGACCAGAAGAGGTCAATGACATGATTGAACTGGCAATAAAAGGAAAGTTTATTGAAGCAAGAGACAAACTTGATTTATTGCTTTATGAGCATGGTATGAGCGGAGAAGATGTTGTGCTACAACTTTACCGGGAGCTCATTAAATTCAGCGACATTTCTGACAAGAACCGGATAAAACTGATTGAAGCAATTGCAGAAACTAGTTTCAGGATTTCTGAAGGTGCAAACGAGAGAATACAGTTAGAGGCACTTATTGCAAAATTCATGAACAACAAGGAGGAGTAATTGTGAATATAAAAAAACCGGTTCTTTTTATTAACTTTAAGACTTACGAGCAGGGTATGGGGAAAAATGCCTTGGGGCTTGCAAAGGAATGCGAAGCAATTGCTAAGGAAACGGGAAAAGAAATTGTTCTTGTTGTCCAAGCCGTGGACATCAGAATGATTTCCAAAGGGGTTGACTTGCCTGTTTTTGCTCAGCACATTGATCCTGTTGGTTATGGAAGCAATACCGGGCATGTCCTGGCTGAAGCAGTGAAAGAAGCAGGTGCAGTCGGAACAGTAATCAATCACGCAGAAAACAAGAAAGATAATGAGTTTGTAGAAAAAGCAATTGCAAGGGCAAAGGAAGCCGGACTCATAGTAATGGTCTGCGCAGAAGATGTTAAGAGGGCAGAAGAACTGGCCAAGTTTAATCCTGATTTGATTGCAGTTGAACCGCCTGAACTGATTGGCGGGAACATTTCTGTCAGCACTGCACAACCGGAAATAATTACTGAGAGTGTAAAGAGTATAAAGGCGGTTAACGAATCAATTGATGTTATTACAGGTGCAGGAATAAAGAACCGGGAAGATGTTGCCAAAGCAATTGAGTTGGGAACTGTAGGTGTCTTTGTTGCCTCGGGAATTGTAAAGGCAGAAGACAAAAAGAAAGCTGTTGAAGATATGGTCAACGGCTTTTAAATACTGTTTTTCCGTAGTCACAATAATTTAAAATTGGGCAATTATGACACTCAGGATTAATTGGTTTGCATCTTTGCTGACCAAATTTAACTAATAATTCGTTTATTTCAAGCCAGTATTTTTTTGAAAGAATTTTTATTAACTCCTGCTCGGTTTTCTCGGGTTTACCAGTATTCACTAAACCTAACCTGTTTGAAATTCTGTGAACATGAGTATCGACTGCAATTGCAGGAATTTTAAAAGAGAAAGCAAGAACAATGTTGGCTGTTTTTCTTCCAACACCAGGAAGCTTTACTAGCTCTGTGAATTCTTTTGGCACTTTTGAGTTATAATCTTCAATAAGGATTTTTGAAAGTTCTTTAATGTGCCTTGCTTTTGTTTTGTAAAAACCAAC
>CAZEVB010000034.1:0-6412 GCA_964515835.1 uncultured archaeon
GGAGGAAAAATCGAGGCAGTGAAAATAAATTTTCCGAAAACAAAAACTTATCCCTCAAAATCAATTGAAACCCCGTTCTTTGCAACAAAGAAAACCAGCATTGATATTGATTATGCAAACAAGATAAGCGGTCTCGGAATAAGCGCAAAAGAAATGATTTCGTTAATACAGAAAGCAGGAATGAATGCAAAACAAAAAGGCAGGAAGATAGAAGTTGAGTACCCTGATTATCGCGTGGATATTCTGCATCCTGTTGATGTTATTGAAGACATAATAATTGGCTATGGTTACAATAAGATTCCTGTGCAGAAAGTGGAGATGAGTGTAATTGGTTCAGAAAGAAAAGAATCGTTATACTTAGACAAGGCAAGGGATGTTTGTGTAGGTATGGGCTTGCAGGAAGTGTTGACATTTGTTCTTAGTTCAAAAGAAAAACAGGAGAAAATGATTGGTTTTGAGAAAGAAGAGTTTGTTGAGATAGCTAACCCTGTTTCAGCTAACTGGACAATAATGAGAAAAAACATTTACCCCGAGCTACTTGAGTTCCTTGCAAAAAACAAGCACTACGAATACCCCCAAAACATATTCGAGATAGGCAAGACATTAGAACTTGACAAGAAAAGCGACACTGGAACAAAAGAAAGCGCAAGATTATGCATCGTGATGACCAACTCTGGTTACGGGTTTACCCACATTAAGTCAGTATTCGGAGCAGTATGCCGAGAACTTGGAAAAAAGTGCCAGGTTAAAGAAACAAAGCACCCTTCACTGAAAGAAGGAAGAAGTGCACTTATTAGCGGGGATTCAGAAGGAATTCTCGGAGAACTTAAGCAGGAAATAGCCGCAAACTTTGGTTTGCATAAACCAATCATTGTTCTTGAAATGAATCTGTAGTTAGTTGGTGTTCACATCAAAAAAGAGTAGTCTGCTTTGATTTTTCGTCTTCGGTTTCTTTTGGTTTTTCAAGCAGATCTTCTTCAGCAGGCCCTATTTCTTCCGCAGGTTCGTCAACTGACTCATAAGAATTAATCAAACTTTTGTCCTTAGCAATTATTCCTCTTTTCTCGATAATCATTTTTTCTCTCAGATCTGCAGCTTCTTTCAGTACGGAAGAAACTTCTTTTGAATTGCTCTTCTTGTCCAAGAGAAAACCGAGTTCCTTTTCATCAAACCCGAAGAAAGAGGAAAATGAAACCGCGTAATGGGACTTGGACATCATCATCATTATGTAAGGCAGATCCTCGGCAATAATCTGTTTTGCTGAATCATGGCTCTTTGCTTTTATTTTTGTGCCTATTGAGACAAGCAAAGCTCTTTTGGAAGAACTTCTTGAAAGCATCATTAATAGTTTCGGGAACTGGTAAGGAGTAAAACCATGCAATTTTTCTTCTTTTGCCAATGCAACCCCCGCGCTCATGAAATCGCAATAAAATTTCAGGAAAGAATAATTTTGTCTGCGGTAAATCCTGCTGTTATACAAGTCTGCTTTACTTAGAGAAGCAAAAGCGTCCTCAACTTCTTTTCCTGAGTATTGTCTTGGAATGTTTTCTTCTACCCACCTAAATAGAAGATCTTTGCTGACTTCTGAAGAAAAAACAGAGTTCCTTGCTTCATAAAAGTCATGTGCCTGGAAAATGTGTTTCATTACCTCGAATATTTTTTCTTCTCTTTCCCGACATGAAAGAGAATTAACTTCAGTAAGATTGATTTCTGAATTTGAGAGGCTCTGTAAATCAAGGAGAGCTGCTCTCATGTCACCGGAAGAATTTTTTGCTAGTTCCTTTACTGCCTCTTTCTCATATTTGATTCCTTCTTTCTCGCAAATTTCTGCAAGGAATTTTGCTATTGACAAATAATTTATCTTCTTGAATTCGAGGGTCTTGCAGGCAACTCTGATTGTGCTGAGTTTTTTGTCCGAATAAATCTCGTTAGCAATAAGAATAACGGGATTTTTTGAATCACGGATTATTGCAAGTATCGCGGCAGCTGCCCCTCGGTCCTTTGCATTCAGGCCATCAATCTCGTCAAGGAGAACCAAACGGGGTTTTCCTGAAAAAGAAGTGTTAAGTGCTGCTGCCCCCGCCACTTTCTCGATAACATCCTTTGTGCGTAAATCAGAGGCATTCATTTCGAATAAGCCCCAGTCAAACTCAGAGGCAATCAAGTGCGCTAAACATGTTTTGCCTACTCCCGGCGCACCCCAGAGAAGCAAGGGTGTTTGTTTTTTTCCCTCATTCCAGAGTTCGGCCCATCTTTTGACTGACTCAAGAATCCCTGAATTGCCGATGAATTCGCTGAGGTTTTTTGGAAAGTACTTTTCAGTGAACAACTGCATATAGAAGGCATCTCGGAAGAGATTAAATTAATTTGTTTTTTATAGGATATAGATATTATGATTGTTATTTCATGCGGACTGCCTGGTTCAGGGAAAAGTTTCCTTGCCAAAAAACTCGCTAAGCGATTTAAAGCGAAACTTCTTAGCAGCGATATTCTGAGAAAAAAAATGATTAAGAACCCTGCCTACAGAAGGAAAGAGAAACTAAAGGTTTATGACAAACTGATTGAAGAAGCAGTTAAGGAAGCAGAAAGAAAAGACGTTGTAATTGACGCTACTTTTTATCTCGCGAGCCTGAGAAAAAAAGCAATGAAGGCCGCAGAAAAAGCAAACGTGCCATTGTTTATTGTTGGGAAGACTGCTTCAGAGAAAGAGGTTAAGGCAAGAATGAAAAAAAGACCGAACATGAAGAACGAGAAGAGCGATGCGGATTTTGCTGTTTACAGAAAAATAAAAAAGATTTTCGAGGAAATCAAAGAAACCCATTTTTCTATTGAATATGCTGACGGAGAATCCTTTGAGAAACTCGTAAATGATTTCCATCTTGCGGAAATAAAACACTGGCTGAGCAGGAAAGAAACATACAAAGAGAAAGTCGGGAAAGTGGAGATAAAAGAAACTCACATTTCGGTTGTGTTCCTTAACGGCACGAATGTTTACAAGTTAAAAAAACCAATAAACCCCGGTTTCCTTGATTATTCAACTCTGGCAAAAAGGAAAGCACTCTGCAGAGAAGAAATCAGGATCAATAGTCTGCTTTCAAAAGAACTCTATTTAGGAGTAGCAGAAATAAAGAAGCACAATGGCAGGATAACTGTTGGCGGTAAGGGAAAGACTATTGAATATGCAGTCAAAATGAAACAGCTGCCTGAAAAAGAGATTATGACCAGACTGCTTGCAAAAGGAAAAGTCAATGAGAAGATAATCAAGAACATTGCCGTGCAGATTGCCGAGTTCCACAAGAAAGTCGGGGGGAAAGACGCACTTAATTACGGCAAACCAAAAGACATCTGGAATGCTTTCTCGAATGCCTTTCTGGTTAAGAATAAAATCGGCAGGGATGCAACGGTAATTGAAAAGAAAGCAAGAGCATTCCTTAGAAAGAACGGAAAACTGTTTATGAAAAGAGTCAGAAAAAAAAAGATAAAGGATTGTCACGGGGACCTGCATTCAGGCAATATTTTTATCCACAACAAGAGGGCTTACATTTTTGATGCAATAGAATTCAACAAGGCAATAAGCTCCTGCGACGTTGCAGCAGAAATAGCTTTCATGGCAATGGATCTCGAGTTCCACAACAAAAAGAAACTTGCAGATGTTTTTGTTGAAGAATATTGCAGACTAACAAACGATTACGAGATATACAAGTTAATTGGATTCTATAAGTGTTACAGGGCATCAATAAGAATGATGGCTAATGCAATGCAGGGAAGCCAAACAGGTTTAAAGACTGCCAAAAAGTACGCAAAGAAAGCAGTTGAATACACTAAAAGTTTTTAGGCGAAATGAAATGCTTATCGGGATTGTCGGGAAACCAAACTGCGGGAAAAGCACTTTCTTTGCAGCATCAACCTTAGTTGATGTTGAAATAGGAAACAGGCCGTTTGTGACAATAAAACCCAATCAGGGAACCGGTTATGTTACAAGGGAATGCGTGCACATCGAAAAAGGAACTGAATGCCAACCAATGAACAGCAAGTGTGAAAAAGGAACTCGCTTAATTCCGATGACTTTACTTGATGTAGCTGGATTGGTTCCTGATGCCTGGCAGGGAAAAGGACTCGGCAACCAATTCATGAATGACCTGATGCAGGCAAAGGCACTTATTCATGTGATTGATGCCAGTGGTTCAACTGATGCAGAAGGAAACGAAGTCGAGAAAGGAAGCCATGATCCTGCTGAAGACATCAGGTTCTTAGAGAAAGAAATTAACTATTGGATAAAAGGCATTCTGGACAGGAACTGGGAAAAAATAACAAAGAAAGCAGATGCCGACCATAAGAACTCGGAAGCATTGTTTGCACAGCTAAGTGGTTTAGGAATCAGTGAAGAGGAAATTATTGAAGTTCTCAATAAAGGCGAGTTTGCAGAAAGAATAACTGACTGGGGTGACGAAAACATTCTTGATTTCTGTGAAGGAGTAAGGAAAATAAGCAAGCCACTGCTTATAGCTGCAAACAAGATTGATGTTAATGGAGCGAAAGAAAAATATGAAAAATTATTGCAGGAGTTTCCTGATTATATTATTGTTCCCTGCTGTGCAGAAGCAGAACTGGCTCTGAGAAAAGCCTCAAGGGCAGGTGCAGTTAATTACATTCCCGGAGAAAAAGACTTTGAGTTTGCACAGGAACTGAATGAACAGCAAAAGAAAGCACTTGAGTTCATTAGAGAAAAAGTGCTTAAGGAGTTTAACGGCACTGGTGTGCAGGAAGCAGTTAACAAGACTTCTTTTGATTTACTGAAACTTATTGTTGTTTATCCTGTGCAGGACCAGAACAAGTGGATGTCGGGCAAGGGGAACATTCTGCCTGACAGTTATTTATTGAAACAGGGTTCTTGCGCAATTGATTTAGCGGAAACAATCCACACGGATTTCAAGGAACGGTTCTTAGCTGCAGTTGACTGCAGAACAGGCCAGAAAGTAGGAAAGGACCACGAACTCAAAATGGATGACGTGATTAAGATTGTTCTCAGGCCTGCTTAGAGAAATAGAACTTTTTCATTCGCAGAGCGTCCTCTTCTATATTCGGGCTTTCGCAGATGATTGTACCCATAACATTATTTTTCTTCAGGGATTTTAACAATGCCTTGTAACTGAAAGTATTTCCTTCATCCTCAAAAACCAAATGGTTTCTCTCTCCCTTCTCAGTGTAGTTCATTCCTGAGGCATGCATGTGCAGACTGGCGAGGAACTTTTTTGGAATCTGTTTGATTATTTCGTCAAATGCTTTCTCGCTGGTCAGAGAGCCGTCAGCACGGGCGTGTAAGTGGGAAAAATCTATTACAGGGAAAACCTGTTTGTATTCCTTTGAAAGTTTGAGGGTTTCTTCGAGATTCCCGAAAACAGATTTTTTTCCTGTTGTTTCTAAGCCGAGGCGGATATCAAGGCATTCTTTTTCAAGTTCCTCAAGAACTCTTTCAAGGTTCTTTTTTACTGCTTGCATTGTTGCTTCAGGAGTCCTCTTCATGTAAAAGCCTGGATGAAAAAGAGCTATCCTTGCTCCTGCTTCCTCACCAATCCTGCAGCTCTGAAGAATGTTGTGCCTACTTAGACCTAACTTGTGTTTTTCCTGTGCATTCAGGTTAATGTAGTAAGGCGCGTGGACACTAAGGCTAATGTTGTTGTCTTCTGCTGCTTTTCGTGTTTCCTTAGCTGTTTCTCTACTCATCCTGACGCCGTAAGTGAATTCCAGTTCCATTGCATCAAGATTAAGTTTGCGTACTGTTTCTATTCCTGTAATACTGTCCCGTTCGGGGGCTGAAATTGGTGTTCCTGCAGTGCCAAATAAAAGGGAAGACATAAACTAAAAATAGGTTTTAGTATTTTAATTAGTATACACAAAGTGATTAATCATGAAAGAAAACATTTTCAATAACATTGAGGACGAAAAAGGGCTGTTCAAGGACGAGAGTTACCTCTATCCTGATTATCTGCCTGAAAGACTGCCGAACAGGGACAAAGAAATAGATGAAATAGCTTCGTGTCTAAAGCCGCTATGCTCAGGAAAAAAAGGACGCAATCTTTTTCTTTCTGGACCGACAGGAGTCGGGAAGACTGCCTGTGTTAAATATGTACTACGGGAACTTGAGGAGTACACTTCAAAGGCAAAAGGACTTTACATTAACTGCTTTCAGATTAACTCCAGATATGGGATTCTGGCAGAAATAATTAATTTTCTTGGCTATGCTTTCCCAAGACGGGGTTTGTCTGCTGATGAAGCAAACTCCAAGATAAAGGAAGCAATAGTAAAAATAGGATTCAAGCCGATTATTGTTCTTGATGAGTTTGACAGGACAATGGTGCGGGAAGAAGGCTCAAGAGTTCTGTATGATTTATTGAGAATCACAGAACATAAC
>CAZEVB010000034.1:6512-8820 GCA_964515835.1 uncultured archaeon
CTTGTTGCGGGAAGAATAGCAGAAAAAGAAGGAACCGCACTAAAGACCTTGCATTTAAAGAATGCATTTGAAACAGTTGATGCGGCTTCTGCATTGAAAGCAATTCCTTATCTTGAAGAAAAGGAAGAAAAGATGCTGAGGATTATTGCAGAGAACGGAGAAATAACCTCAGGAAAACTTTATGAAGAATTCGGTAAAACAACTAAACTAAAAGAAAGGACAATGAGGCAGCTCCTTGAGAGTCTAGTTAACCTGAATATTGTAAAGACAGAAACAGTTGAAATGGGTAACAAGGGAAAGACAAAGAAAATAACTACAAAGGCCCAGAGCAAGGCAGTACTCGAAAAGCTCGGGAAATGATATTTATTTAAAGAAGGCGATGAACACATATATCAGGAGGAATCTTTTGGCTAAGGAAACAAAAAAAGAATACCTGCTTCAGGATGAAGAGGTAGCGTACAGGTTAGTAAAACTTTATTTTGAAGAAGTTGCAAGACTCGGTTTCAAAAGAAAACTGGATTTGGATGCAATCATAAATGCCTATATGTACTCGCTCCAGAGACTAAAGAACAAGGACAAAGAAATAGATGAACTGTCAAGGTTCGTTAAGAAAGAAGAAGAAAACCTTGCATCAGAAACAAGGGAAGAAGCTCTTGCAGAATCCCCCGAATAAAAGAATAAGAACTGGTTAGAATGAGTGAACCTATTATACCAAAGTACATTTTCTTTACTAAAGGTGTCGGAAGGCATAAAGACAAGCTATGGTCTTTCGAACTCGGGCTGAGGGACGCGGGAATAGCTCCCTTCAACCTAGTAAAAGTTTCAAGCATAATGCCTCCTGGTTGTGAAATAATCACCAGAGAAGAGGGCCTCAAAATGATTAAGCCTGGCCAGATTCTTCACTGTGTAGCAATAAGAAACTCCACTAACAAGGAAGGCGAACTGATAAGCAGTGCAGTCGGCTTGGCTGCACCGGAAGACACCACAAAATATGGTTATCTGAGCGAACATTCTGCAATAGGCAAGACAGAAGAAGAAACAAGCAAGTATGCGGAAGAGCATGCAGCATCAATGCTGGCTGCTTCAAAAGGAACTGATTTTGATCCTGAGAAAGCATGGGACAAAAAGAAACAAATTTATGAGATGGACGGAAAACCTGTTAAGACACACAGCATGGCACAATCAGCCAAAGGCAAGAAAGATATTTGGACGACAATCGGTGTGGCAGCAATAATGATTTGACATCAGCATCACACTAAATTATCTGATTTCAGAGGAATGACTCTGCTTCCTCTTTCTTTACATCACTGGCTTCTTCAAACCTTCGGGCTGCTTCTTCGAGAGTTATTTCGTGCTTAGAGTCCTGACTGTAATTCTTTCTTATCTTGAAGAAAACCGGATAATTAACTGCTTCTCCAACCAGGAGACCTTCACCTACCTTAAGGGAAGTAATCATTTCCTGACTCTTGTAATCCAGACCCTCTGAACTCTCGCCAATGTGCTTTAAGTCATAAGGATTAGTAACACGCAGAATTAAGTGAGTGTTACACTGGCTGAGTGCGGTTGTGGAAAGGTTTATTGGACGTTGAGAGACAAGGCACAGTGAAGCACCGAATTTTCTTCCTTCTCTTGCAATTGTCTCGATAATTGGTTTTGAGATTGCATGTTCTACAGAAGCACCTTCAGGAGCAAACTGGTGTGCTTCCTCTACAATCAAAAGGAACGGCGGGACCTTTAATGCGCGCCTTTCATCAAAGAGCTTTCTGCCATAATAAGCAAGAATTATCTGCTTCTTCCTGAGATCTATTAGTTCACTCATGTCGATTACAGTCAACTGCCCGGGTTTTGTCAGGTCATGCATGCTTGGAAAATCTGCTTTTGAAAACAAATTCAATTCTGAGAGAGTATCAAGCCAGGAAACCAGTGCTGATGCAGTGTTAGGTTTAATGTCAGTGTCAGACATTATTGCTGATTTAACATCATTAAGGTCAAAAGAACCAGCGCCAGATTTCATTTCTTTTCTCAGGCGGTTCATGATTTTTTCCAGTTCCCTGCGCTGTGCAACACTCAAACCAGAAACAATTGAAGAGATTAAAGAGACACTAAGACGCGGAACACCGATTCTTATGTCACGGGCCTTGACCAGCTTTGTTTTGTGCGAATAATCCCTAAATTTTTCTTTGTCTGCCTGTTTAACAGGTTCAGAAAAGTTCGTGTATTCGCCATGAACATCCATGACCAGGATTGCTACTCTTCCCTGTTCTTTTTTTCTTTCAAGAAGCTCCTCAATCATGCTCTTGACAGCAAC